>CAIMNN010000443.1 GCA_903842845.1 uncultured Acidobacteriaceae bacterium
CTTCACATACTCCTTCACTTCTTTTTCTGTCCCGGTCGATGAGAGCAGGCGTCGGTACTGATGGCTGAGGCGAAGGCTGGGCATGTCGTCGTCATTGATGACGATGCCCCACTCGTCATCGCGTTTGACGAACGCTACGTCAGGTTCGATGAGGCGGGCTTGCTCGCGGTTGTAGCGTGTGCCGGGACGGGGGTCGAGTGTGCGTATGAACTCTACGGCGGCATGGGTCTGCTCCTGCGTGGAGCCGATGGCGCGGCTGAGCTCTTTGAGGTCGCGCTTCTGAAGAAGGGTGATGTGCTTGTCGACGATATCAGCAGCGCGGGAGAAGGTGTGGTGGCGCTCTTCGAGGAGCAGGTCGGCTTCTACGTCGAGAACCTGATGCAGGTCACGCTCAAAACCAAGCGTGCGTGTGGGGTAGATGTGGTCGAACTCATGCTGCTGGGCGGCAATTTGAATGAGGAGGCACTCGCGGAGGTTGCGCGCGCCGACGCCAGCGGGGTCGAGCGTTTGAATGAGATGGATAGCCTGATGCAGCAGTCGGCCGTCGATATCGCCTTCTAGCTCCTGCTGGTGGGCGTCCTGAAGTTCCTGGTCAGAGTAGGGCAGGTAGCCGTTCTCGTCCAGATTGCCGACGATGAACTCGGCGGCCGCGCGCAGCACCGGCTCCAGGGTCATTGCACCCAGTTGCCACGCCAGGTGATCGGAGAGCGTAGTTGGTTGAGAAAGGAAATTCTCAAACGAGGGCTTCTCGATCTCTTCATACTCACGCTGCGTGCGGAAACCCGGGTCGAGATACTCCTGAAAGTAGCTGCCGAAGTCGATCTCTTCAAATGGGTCTTTGACGGCGGCTTCAGAGGCCTGGGGTTCGGCGGAAGCTGCGGAGAGATGGACATCGAGCTGCTCTCGACGGCCTTCCACGTCGTCCAGCAGTGGAACGGACTCGTCAATCTCTTCGAGGACGGGATTCTCAACCATTTCGGCATGGATCATCTCCTTCAGCTCCAGATTGTTGAGCGCGAGCACGCTCACCATCTGCATCAGACCGGGAGTCAGAATCTGCCGCTGCGCGACCTTCAAATTGAGTTTTGGCTGAAGCGACGGCATCGCGGTTCCTGATTCCCTTTTGAGCTGTTAGGTGGATATTCACCCACGCCGAAAACTGGGTAAAGCGGAAAAGACGATTGCCGTGGTGGCGTGTATCAAAATGAACCAGGTTTGCCCGGGTAGCAATTTGAGTGCCAAAATGACAATCGCATAAGTTGGTTCAATCATACGCAATTTGGGTGCCACTTGGCATAAGGGTGCTGGGCAGAGCTGAATACATTTTGTAAATAAGCAACTGTGGCGGCGGCAAACCTTGGAGTTGGGAAGCAGTTTTGACGGGTTTACTTTTCTCACAATGCGAATCGTAATCAAAAATAAACTTCCCAATTTCCATGTAAATCAATATTATTTTTCCCATTCATCAAATGCTCCGATTTCGCGGTGGGTAAATTGAGCAAGATTCAATGTGAAAGAGGTCTCACATGAGAGAAATTGCGCGCTTTCGTCTGATTGCAGTGTGTTTTGTCATCACCGGGCTCTGTTTTCTCAGCACATTGCAGTTAAACGGCCAGCAAGGTCAAGCTCAAAGGCCCAAGATCAGCAGTATCACGGTATGCGTTCCCCTGCTTGGTAAAGGTTCTCCGAACTGCCCAATCGGCGTGGACACTGAGCAGCCGGTGATGTCATCGGAGTACCCGACGCTGACGATCAACGAAAGATATGTCAGGAGTGCAGCGGATGAACACTCGAGCGTGCTACCTCCAAATTATCTTTCCAATAAACAAAGAGACTATCTCTTCTTTTTGGCTAGTGGATACACGCACGGCAACACTGACATCGGCGCCATGGTGCTGCAGAGCAAAGGCCCCGACAAGAACGGGCAGTGGTTCATGCAATCTGCCGCCGGCTATGGTGATTATGGCGAGGGCGGATACGGAACAGTCTTCCTCGCGCCTGTGACGGAGTCACGTTGCCCTGCGATGCCGGTTCCGGATGAGACCTTTGACCAGGGCTATGCTGCGCCGGGTACGGTCATCAAAGACCCCACCAGGCCTGGCCAACATCTGCTGATGTTTTATGAGGGGGCGAATACATGTATAGGTGCAGAGCCGGGTGGGAGTAAACCAGGCACAGGCTCGTACATCACTATGGGAGTGGCTACGTCGAATGATGGAGGTGTCAAATGGCCGCGCTATCAATCGAATGCGGACTTCAAATCAGTGCTGCTCCCCTGGGCAAATGCAACGCAGGGGCCAAATGCGCCCGATGGGGCCTTCGGCAGTGCAGTCTGCACAGGAAATACTTGCCCAGTTCATGTCTCAGATAACTATGGACGTTATCCCGTGCTAAGTCCGGTGTTGACGCTCGACTATCTCTACCAGACGTACATTAACTTGTTCGGCAATGTAGGCAACTCTGAGCCTGCGGTTTTTCTCAATGACGTACACCACGAGGCAGAGCCGTGGGTATATGCCGTTTATACAGACATACCCGGTAAAGTTTCGGTAAACCAACTGGCTAATGGCCGCACGAAAGATTTGGTCATTGCCCGGGCGCGCTTGAAAAAAAGTGGCGCGCGTCTTGTCTTTTACAAATGGGATGGCACCAAGTTTGAATCAGCCGGCCTCGGAGGTGAAGGTTATCCCTTTCTCCCCGATGGAGACGCCACTAACTGCGCCGATCCCCGCCAGGAGCGCAGTCAGGGTTCTATCAGTTTTGTTCAAGCAACACGCCAGTACCTGCTGGTATTTGTTTGCAACAGTCTAAACAACCCATTTGATCCGACCGACACAAACACAGGTTCAGGATGGTTTTACTCGGTCACTGACAAATTAGACGACCCTACCAGTTGGAGCACGCCACAACTCATCGATGGCACATACGAGGATTGGAACATCCCCGACCCCGGCAGAGGATGCCCTGAGTTTCATGGCTGGTATCCAACGTTCATGTCATTAAAACGTGCGCCTGGAAAGTTGGGTTTAACCGGGTATGCGTTTTATACGACCGGTGCACTGGGGGCTTGCAATCCACCGGATCCAACACGAAAGAGAGTTTACTCATCGCGACTATTTTCCATTGCCACGCAATGAGAGAACGTGGTGCATTCAGTTTAGTGTTTGCAAGTAGTGCGGGCGGGCACTACTTCATCGAGAAACCTTCACCCAAATACACGCGGCGGACCTCGGGGTCGTTGCCGAGTTCGTGTGGCGTGCCGGTGCGGAAGATGCTGCCGTCGGCGATGATGTACGCGCGGTCGGTCACGGAGAGCGTCTCGCGCACGTTGTGGTCGGTGATGAGGATGCCGATGCCGCTGGCCTTGAGGTCGAAGATAATTTTTTGCAGGTCGAGCACAGCAATGGGATCGATGCCGCTGAACGGCTCATCAAGAAGGATGAAGTTGGGCTGAATACACAGGCAGCGCGCTATCTCAACGCGCCGACGTTCACCGCCCGAGAGCGCATAGCCCTTGGTCGCGCGGATGTGGTCGAGGTTGAGCTGGCCGATCAGCCGCTCGGTGCGGTTGCGCCGCTCTGCACTGGAAAGCGCCTGGGCCTCGAGAACGGCCATGATGTTATCTTCGACGGTCAGCTTGCGAAAGACCGACGGCTCCTGCGGGAGATAGCTGATGCCATAATCGCGCGCGCGCATGTACATGGGAGTGTCGGTGATGTCATCGTCGTCGACGAGGACGCGGCCCGTCTCCGGCGGCACCAGGCCGACAATCATGTAGAAGCTGGTGGTCTTGCCTGCGCCGTTGGGGCCGAGCAGGCCGACGACCTCGCCACGGCTGATGGTGAGATCGACGCCGCGAACAACGCGGCGGCCTTTGTAGGATTTTCCCAGTCTCTGGGCGCGAAGTGTCTGCATGATGAGTTATTACGACCTATCTCTTTGTGGTGGTCTCGGTCGTGGTGCGCTTGCCCTCGACTTTGACGCTATCATCGCGGCTCGAGAAAATCAAAGTTTCACCGCTGATGGTCCCACGCTCAGGGTCGGTGAGTTTGGGCGGAGTGCCGAGCGGGCCGGTGAGCGTGTACTCGCCGCTTTCGCCGGAGTAGACGAGTTGCTCGCCGGTGCCCTGCCTGCCTTGAGAGTTCATCTGCACATTTCCGTGCGCAATGATGCGGTCGACGGCGGAGGAGTTACCCGGCTCGCTGACGCCTACGGGCAGCAGAATCACTTCGATGGTCCCGGCGCGAATGGTGCCGGTGCTGGTCTCAGCCGAGACGGTGGAATTTTTAGCTGTTGCGGAGAGCCATGCCTTGCGTTCGGCTGAAGAATACTTGAGCAGGCCGCCCTTGAAGCGAATCAACTGCGGAGTGGATTTGGAATCTTCTTTGTTGACTGCGCTCAAGAATGTGGCGTTGACAGCATTCTCGCCGTCGGCGACGAGCGTCTGCCGGACGCGGTTCAGAATGATGCGCGGCGCGGCGACGGAATTGTTCCCCTGCCACAAGCGCGCCTGTCCGAAAAAGAGGAGATCGTTGGTGGCCTGATTCAACTGCGCGTCGGTGCTGACAATGTGCGTTGGCGCCTGCCCGCCCAAACCTGGCGACATATGCGCGGAGGCGTTCTTTTCATCCGCCCACGTTGCTTTCACATTGCCGTGAGCGAAGGCATCTCCCGATGCGCGAGAGAAATCGATCTTGGTTGCAGTGAGTTCTACGCCGCCATTGACCAGTCGCGGCGATTGCGTCAGGTGCAGCCACTCACCCACGCCTTCATACTCCGCGCGCCCGGCTGTTGCGCGCACCGGAGCCGGAGCATTTGCCTTGCCTGCTGGCTGCGACTGCGTCAACTGTACGTGGCCGTTGATGGTGGCGTGCTCGAGATCGGTGAATGAACTTTTCTCAGACGTGAGCGCATGCGCAGACTTCGGCGCGGAGTTGAAGAGTGCGTCCAACGCATCACCCGACGCTGTTTGCCGGATTCCGGCCGCGTTGGTCTGGTCGATCGATGCATGGCCTGTGCCTTTGAGCGAAGCGAGCGAGCCATCGGAGCGGAAGAGCGCCGTGAGTTCGTCGGACTGCATCGTCGCAGCCGGACCGCTGACTGCTTCACTTTTCACTGTCGCCCCGCCTGTGCCATGAATGGCCTGCAATAGCATTGCGCCTTTTGCATTCTTCAGGAAGGCAAGGTCGGCTGCGGCGGAGTGCCAATGGCGGTTGAGGGTCTGCTTGTCGGCCGCTGTTTGTTGCATGGCGAAGTCGACGTTCTGTTCAAGGTGCGCACTGCTCAGGTCGCCGTGTGCGTTGAATGTCATGTGCGCCGTGGGTGCGGTGCCGTGCATCACGCGCTCACCCTTGTCTGCGGCAGAGTTCACTTCGTGCGAATCGAAGACCACGCCTTGCTCAAGCAAACCGCGCAATGGATGGTTGTGCGCGTCAAATTCAAGCTCGCCTCGCGGGGCGGTCAGCGTTGAGCCGGCAGTGTTGGCAAGCGTCAGCGAGCCGGTTGCGTTCAGCTTCTCCGCCGAGCCATCTTCGCGGAAAAGTATTGTCGCATTCATAGCCTGCGCAGTTGTGGTGCGTTCCGTCATGGAAGCGTTGCGCAGCGCGCACTGTCTTGACCCGCGCTCGAACTCGCCATGCGCGGCATGAATATCGATGGTTCCTTCGCCGCGCTTGAGATGCATCACCAGATTGCGGTCGATGACCATGTGGCCTGCCTGCGAATCAAAGCGCGCGCCGTCAGCGCTGCCCGAGCCCTGCGCGAGGAAGAAGTCCATGTGCTCCTTCGTCTCCGCGATGCCGCTCTTCTGGTCGAAGACCAGGCCGCTGGTCTTGACGCGAATATCTTCGCTCTCGGCTGTTGCAACCGCAGTGGCAAGCGACTTGTTGCTCTGCTTGATTCCGTGCGGCGTGGCCTTGGGCGCAATGGCCGGCGCCTGCCCCGGCTTGAGCAAAATAATTTCAACCGGGCCGACCGCGCGCGCCATGCCAGCCTTCTGGTCGTACTGGAATTCCTTGCCCTCGATGCGGTCGACGCGGCTGCCCTCAGCGCCATAGAGATCGATGGTCACATCCGAAAGCGTCGCAACGCCGTTCGAGACCTGCACGACCTTGGCGGCGTCTATCTTGAAGAGCGTGTGGCCGCCGTGGGTCTGCGTATAAATGACGTGGTCGGCCTGCTGCGTGACGTTGATGCCGAGACGCGCGGGCAGGTCTTTGGCCTTTGAACTGTTGCGCCATTTGGCGACGATGAGAAACGCGACCACGGCAATAACGATGAGCGCTCCTGCGATGAGGACCAGCGTGCGCATGCGTTCGATGGTCAGTCGCACGGTCAGTTCCCCACGTTCAGCCGCTGCATGAGGCGCAGAGCCAGGCTCTCGCCCATCTCGCTCCAAAGCAGGCGCGCAGTTGCGCCCGAGGTCTTCTCGACGCCATGCGCGAGCGTGATGAGGTTGCGAAGATTTTCTTCAATGTGCTTGGAACCTATCTCGTCGAGCTCGAGGTCTTCTTCCAGGAACGGCGTATCGTTGCCGAAGTCGATGCGGATGTGGCCCTCTTGTTCGTACACGCCGTCATCAAAGAGCGGCCCGAAGCCGATAACGCGAATCAGCCGCGATTGCCGCACCCACTTGCCGTCTTCGAGTTCCCAGAGCGACCAGCCAATCTGAAACTCGTATGCATAGTCGTCGTGAAGATGTTCGAGTGCCTCGGCGACGGCGGCAACCGGCGCAATGCCGTGCGTGACCTTGAGCTCACCCAGCGGGTTGGCGGGCTCGGGTGTGTTGAAGCCGAAGTTGTCGTCCACGAGTTGCGGGCCGGATTTCGCCGCCGGAACGACGCGGTTCACCGAGCGGTAGACGTGCTGGAAGACCGGCGACTCGCTCCAACTGATTGGCCATACGGTTGTGGAGTAGACGCGCTCTTCGCCGCCGTGATTTTTGAACTCAAGCAGCACGCGCGCAATCTTCTCGCCGAGCTCATCGAGCTTGAGAGTGGGATACCAGAGACTGAGATAAAGCGAATCGGCCATACCTATCTATTGTAGATGGAGCAATTGGCGCTTCGATAGGCACGATTTCAAGGATAAGAGAGTTACATATTGCTTGACAGATTCCGTCTTTCCGCTAAGCTGAATATATGGCTATCAGCAATTCATCACCCGCTCCCATCAGTAGAATTGGTCAGCGGCGTCAGGTGGTAATACCGAAGCAGGTTTTTGACTCATTGAAACTACGCGAAGGCGATTTTATGGAAGTAACAGTGGAACGTGGTCGGCTTCATATGCGCCCAAAGCGGCTTGTTGACCTGGACGACACGCTAACGCCGCGTGAAGCTGCGAAGGTACGTCGTGGTGAAGCAGAGTTGAAAGCGGGCCAGTCAAAGTCATGGCGAACAGTTAAACATGAATTGGGTTATTGATCTCTCTGCTTCCGCTCAGAAAGATCTGAGAAGTATACCTGTCAATAAACAAAGACCACTCATAAAAGCCATCAATTCGATGGAAACAGACCCGCTGCTTGGCGACGTGAAACCACTCAAAGGCTCTGCCTGGAAGGGACGTTTCCGCAAACGTGTCGGTTCGTACAGAATTATATTTACGATTGATCATCAGACAAAGGTCATTGCAATCTCAAGGATTGTGATTCGTTCAGAGAAAACATATCGATGATCTATGTTGGTGAACAAGCCTCCGAACTCTGATCGAGCGCGGAGGCTTTGTTATTTACGAGGCAACAATCTCGCTGAAATCCGCGATGCGTGTAAACGCAGCAAGCACTGATTGAATAAGCCCAAGTCGCGCAGCGCGCAACGCTGCATCAGGGTCCATCACCATCACCTTGTCAAAGAACGCGTCAACCGTCGGCCGCAGCGTAGCAATCGCCTCAAGCGCGGCGGCGTAGTTGCGTTCTTTTTGCAGAGCCTCAACCTTCGGCGCAAGCGTCGCGAAAGCTTTGAGCAGCGCCTTCTCTTCGGCTTCGACGAGGGCGGTTTCGGCAGGCGCAGTGGCGGGAATCGTCTCTTTCTTCTCCGCAGCCTGGCGCAGGATGTTCTTGATGCGCTTGAAGGCGGCCGAGATGGCGAGGAAGTCCTCGGAGCCGCGGACTGTGGTGAGCGCTTCTGCGCGGGCTATTGTGTCGCGGATGTCATCGTGGCCGGCGGTGAGGACGGCGTTGACAACGTCGTATGCGAAGCCGCGTACATCTTTGAGGTAGAAGCTGACGCGCTCTTCGAAGAACGCGGCGACTTCCTTGGTCTCGCCCGCGGATTTCTGCACCGTGCTCAGATTGAGCGGCAACGCAGACTCAGCCAAAATCTTCACTATCGAGTTCGCCGCACGCCGCAAAGCAAATGGGTCCTTCGAACCAGTCGGCGCCATGCCGATGGAGAACATCGCGGTGATGGTCTGGATGCGGTCGGCAAGCCCAAGCAGTTGCCCTTCGATCGTCATAGGAATCGCATCATCTGTCGACGCTGGCGTGTACTGCGAGTAGATGGCTGCGCCGACGGTTTCGCCGAGGCCTTGCGCACGCGCGTAGAGGCCACCGATGATGCCCTGAAGCTCGGTGAACTCCTTGACGAGTTCGGCGGTCAGGTCGCACTTGGCAAGCTCCGTCGCCTTCAACAGCGCGGGTTCGTCGAGCTTTGCGCCGCCGCTCTTCGCCGCAGCCGCGAGCGACTTGGCAATCTTGATATTTTCTTCGGTCTTCCAGTGGTAGCTGCCGAGTTCCTTCTGAAAGGTCACCGACTTCAACATCTCAAGCCGCGCGGTGAGCGGCGTCTTCTGATCCGTCTCCCAGAAGAACTGCGCGTCTTTGAAGCGCGCGCGCAGAACGCGTGCGTTGCCGTGGCGGATGATCTCGGTTCCCTCTTCATCGACCTCGGTGTTTAGCACCGCGAGGAAGTGCGGTGCTAGCTTTCCGTTGGCCGACTCGACTGCAAAATATTTTTGATGGTCGCGCATCACCGTGACGAGGACTTCTTCGGGCAGCGCCAGATACTCCGGCTCAAAGTTGCCGAGGATGACCGTGGGCCACTCGGTGAGATGAACGACAGTGTCGACGAGGGGTTCGTCTTCTCTCCACCGCGCGCCTGCAACCGTGCGTGTCGCTTTGTCGAGCGCCTTGCGAATCACTTCGCGACGCTCTTCAACGCTGACCAGAACAAACGCCTTCTTCAGCGCTGCCTCGTAATCCTTCGGCGTCTTGATAACCACCGGCGTGGCCTTGACCGGAGTTTCATCATGCAGGATGCGGTGACCGCGACTTAGGTTCGACGCACTGATGCCGGCTATCTCCAGCGGCAACACTGCTGAATCAAGAAGCGCGACGAGCCAGCGCAGCGGGCGGACAAAACGCTCGGGCTTGTTGGCGCGCCAGTACATATTTTTCGCCCAGTAGATGGCGAGCACTTCTTTGGGTAGTTCAGCGGAGAGAATCTCTGTGGCGCTCTTGCCTTTGCGCTCAACCGTCGCGCCAACATACTCGCCCTTGGGGTTTGTGACTTTCTCAAGATTGCTGACATCGACACCGGCTTTTTTGGCGAAGGCTTCGGCGGCGGGCGTGGGCTTGTCGTCCTTGAAGGCGACCTTCCACGAGGGGCCAACGAGTTGCTCTTGCGCATCTGCCTGCGCGGCGGCGACGCCTTCAACGCGCACAGCGATGCGGCGCGGCGTGGAGAAGGTAGTCAGCTTTGCGCCAGCGTCAATCAACCGCTCGCGGGTCAATAAGTCGTGAACGCGGCGGCCGAGTTCGGCTTCAGCCGATTGAATCATGCGGGCGGGAATTTCTTCGAGCCCTATCTCAAGTAAAAAGTCTGACATTTTTAGTTCTCAGTTCCCAGTTCTCAGTTCTCAGTTGAAGCAGTGAGATGTGA
>CAIMNN010000444.1 GCA_903842845.1 uncultured Acidobacteriaceae bacterium
CTTCGACTTAACCTACGTGTCATGCGTAACTTGCGCGAACTAGTTGCACGTGAAAAATATGATCTAGTACATGTGCACACACCCATCGCAAGTTTCGTCACACGCCTCGCTCTTCGAAATCGAATCGGTCACACAAAAGTTATATATACGGCGCATGGTTTCCACTTTCATTACCACGGGAATATGTTCAAAAATCTAGTTTTCCTAGCTTTGGAGAAGGTCGCTGGAATTTGGACAGACGCACTTGTTGTGATAAATCGCGAAGATGAGGAGGCTGCGAAAAGGTATTCAATTATCTCGTTAGACAAGATCAACTATATGCCAGGTATTGGCATAGACCTCGTCAGCTATTCCGAACAATCGGTAACTGATAACACTCTTGAAACGTTGCGAACAGCACTAAATATATCGCCACTTGAACGTATACTCCTCCAGGTTGGTGAATTTATTCCGCGCAAAAGACATGGAGATCTCCTCAGAGCCTTCGCACGAGTAAAGTCCCATGCTCGGCTCGTATTAGTAGGTGACGGACCATTATTAAGCGCAATGAGCAAATTAGCAGATTGTCTGGGTGTAGCAAATCGTGTCTCATTTCTCGGTTACAGGAGCGATATACCTGCATTAATGACACTTTCAAGTGCGGTGATTTTAGTCTCAGAGCAAGAAGGATTGCCAAGATGCATTTTAGAAGCAATGGCCATTGGACGGCCGGTAATTGGTACACGCGTCAGAGGAACTGCAGACCTAATTGAGAATGGTGCAGGGATACTTGTTCCTGTTGGGGATGTCAATGCAATCGCTGCGGCGATGAACACCATACTGGAAAATCTTCAAGCAGCTCAGCATATGGGCGCATTTGGCAGAGAAGTTGTCAGTCAATATGATCTTACTCACATATTGAGTCTACATGAAGATCTGTATTGCAGAATACTTGACCACAGATCTTGAATCAATGCACAATAAGATCAGAACGCGCCATATTGATTGGGATAACTCATTCCGCAGGAATCAACAATGTGTATCAGTTAACTTCGGATTGATACTCAATCCAATAAATTACAAGGTCGAAAGTATTTGCGATGTGGACACGGACAAACGCGTTCTTCGATGTGCATTCAGTGATGCTCGTTCTTGACGAACTGCATTCTTGAAACAGAATCGATGGTGACTGAGACATGGAAAACGTTGCAATAGGATTCGCTGAGCCGCAGGATGCTGCGAGCATAGTGGAATTGTTTGCGAGCAGTTTCCGTCCTGAGATCGCACAGTTGCTGATCTACAGCTGCAAAGGTGCGTCTGAATATCTGCGGATGCTGATCTGCTCGAGATCAAACCAGCCTGGCACTGTGTTCTTTGTGGCTAAGGAGTCAAATGGTCATGTTCTAGCTGCGACTGAAATTCGGAGGAAGGCCGGCGGGATCGTTCTTAAATACATTGCCGTCGAACCTGATCATTGTGGCAGCGGGCTGGGCATCAAGCTTTTTTCGTCAGCTATCAAAAGTCTGGAGATACATTCAGGTCAGATCATTTTGGATGTGTTCCATGAAAGCATTCAATCGCTCAATTGGTGTCGTCGCCATGGATTTGTGAATGGTTCATCCACTGTCTACCTCGAACTAATTCCACCCACAGTTTCTGGGTGCTATTCGGCAAGCATATCCAACCTGACTAAAGCTGATATTTGCCAGACGCGTTTCGGATTTTCACAGCTTGCAGTGGCAACCAACAGTGGGTCCCATACCATTCGACGCATTGGAACTACATGGTTTCTCATCACTGACCAGGAAGCGGTCGACAAGCCTGAGATATTCTCGCTGCTCAAACAACTCGATCCCAGGCGACGCATAGTAGCCGTCGTTCCAGCTTTCTCTGTACCGAATGCACCGGTCCGGCGGGTTGTGGCAAAAACATACAGAATGGAAACGACAATAGACAAACTTGTGCCCGCACTCTCATATGAATACGACAAAGTATTGAAGGCCAGTTGAAGATTTTGTGCGCACCGTAAACAACTAACAGAACATGTGGAATAGGAATGCTGGTTACTGAATCAAAACCCGGCAAGATGCGCAGTCGCGTAAGGGCAACAACAAAAAGAGTATTCGACCTGACGGTAGTTTTGCCTCTGCTGCTCCCCTTGTTCCCTATCTGGGCTCTTATTGCAATCGCAATCCGCATAACGATGGGAGCTCCGATACTTTTTCATCAGTTGCGTCCCGGGTACAAGGGCCATGCGTTCATGCTTTACAAATTCCGCACCATGCGTGATACGCGTGATAAGAACGGCGAATTGCTGCCGGATGCGGACCGCATGACAAAGACCGGGCAATTGCTGCGCGCCTTAAGCATTGATGAGCTGCCTCAATTGCTCAATGTCATGCGCGGAGAAATGAGCCTGGTGGGACCACGCCCACTGTTGATGGAGTATATGGAGCGGTATTCACCTGAACAGGCACGACGTCATGAGGTCAAACCCGGCATCACCGGTTGGGCACAGGTGAATGGACGCAATGCGCTCTCATGGGAAGAAAAGTTCGCACTTGACGTGTGGTATGTGGACCATCAGAGCCTTTGGCTGGACATAAAAATTCTTTGGCTGACATTTGTAAAAGTCTTAAGGCGTGACGGCATCAGCCAGGATGGTCACGCTACTATGCGAGCGTTCATGGGAACAGCACAGAGCGCAGGAAAATTATGAATAACCAACTATTAATTTGGGGCGCCGGCGGACACGGCAAGGTGGTCTTGGACACTGCGCGGAGCACTGGTAAATTTGAGCTCATTGTGTTCCTGGACGAAGATACCCAGAGAGCAAGCCGCAAGTATTGCGAGTGCTCTCTGGTTGGCGGAGTCGAGTCACTGCATCGCTTTGTGGGAAGCGCCTTCATCATCGCGGTGGGGGATAACCGTGCACGCGCACGTTGTTTTGAGAGTGCGCTTAGGAACGGTCTGTTGCCCGTCGCGCTCATTCATGCAACCGCCGTAGTATCTCCTTCGGCAAGCATTGGCCGTGGGACCGTGGTCATGCCCAGAGCAGTGATCAATGCAAATACTGTGATCGGCGAAAACTGCATTATCAACAGTGGCGCGATCATTGAGCATGACTGCATTATCGGTGCTGATTCTCACATCTCGCCTGGCGCCATCCTCGGTGGGGGCGTGCATGTCGGCAGAATGTCGCATGTAGGTATCGGTGCCATCGTGCTCCCTTGCGGGATCGTCGGCGAAGAGACTGTAGTCGGCGCAGGCGCTGTTGTTCTTAAGCAAGCTCCATCGCATTGCACGGTGGTTGGCGTGCCTGCCAAAGAAATTTTGCAACCAATTCCTTCACTCTTATGAAAAGAATACTGCTGTCCATTCCGCACATGGGCGGGCTCGAAGAGAGTTACGTCCATCAGGCCTTTGCTTCCAATTGGCTCTCCACCGTTGGCCCCAACATCACAGCGTTTGAAGAGGCCTTCGACAATTGGATTGGTCTGCCATCCGTCGCACTCGGCAGTTGTACCGCGGCAATCCACCTTGGCCTGCGACTGCTCGGCGTCGGTCGTGGCGATGAAGTAGTATGCTCAACACTCACCTTCGTCGCAGGGTGCAATCCCGTCCGCTATCTCGGCGCTGAGCCGATCTTTGTGGACAGTGAGTACGCAACCTGGAACCTGGACCCAAACAAGCTTGAGGACGCGCTGTCAGACCGCGCAAAGAGAAACAAGCTGCCGCGTGCGCTTGTCGTTGTTCATCTCTATGGACAATGCGCGGATATGGACCCGATCCTGTGGTTGTGTAAGCAGTATGAAGTGCCAGTGCTTGAAGACGCAGCCGAAGCAGCGGGCAGCATTTACAAAGGCCGGCCTGCGGGTTCGCTCGGCGATATCGGCACCTTCTCATTCAACGGAAACAAGATCATCACCACAACCGGCGGCGGCATGCTCGTCTCGCGCAATCTTGCATGGGTTGAAAAGGCGCGCTTTTGGTCGCAGCAGGCACGCGACCCGGGTATTGCCTATGAACACTCTGAGATGGGCTACAACTACCGCATGAGCAACGTGCTTGCCGGCATTGGCCGCGGACAGATGGAAGTGCTTGAGCTGCGCGTGAAGCAACGTCGCGCCGTTGCGTTTCGCTATCGTGATGCATTGCAGGATTTACCAGGTATCACGTTGATGCCGCAAGCGTCGTATGGTCTTCATACAAACTGGCTGAGCTGCTTCCTCGTTGACGAGGCACAGTTCGGCGCCTCACGTGACGAGCTGATACATGCACTCGACAGAGATGATGTAGATTCCCGTCCGGTATGGAAGCCGATCCACATGCAGCCGCTGTATGCAGGATGCAAACGCTTTGGTGGCGCAGTGGCTGAGGATCTGTTCAGACGGGGCATCTGTCTGCCTAGCTCGAGCAGTCTTTCAAAAGAAGAGCAACTACACGTCATCAATTGCATTCGCAGGGTCGCAGGCGAGCAAGAGCTATCGCAAATGGACTTGGCGACATCCTCCGTTTAAGCAGAGAATTTGAAACGACTACGATAAGGAAACAAAACATGTCCAAAACAAATTTCATCATGCAGCGCTTCATGACGATGCACCGGCCTGTCGTATGGCTGGCGCAGGTTGGAATGTTCGCCCTCTCTGCATTGGCGGCCTTCCTGCTTCGCTTCGATTTCATCCTGCCGCCGAACCAGCTCAAGTTCCTGTTCTATGGTCTCTCCATTTGGGTTGTCGTCAAGGCAGTTGTGTTTTTTGCTGCAAAGCTGGATCGAGGATTGTGGCGCTATGTATCCCTCCAAGACCTGATCCGCGTAGGAGTCGGCAACCTCGCAGGCTCGGCAATTGCATGTGTCTGTATTTTGTGGCTGGCTCCTGCTGGATTTCCCCGGTCCATTTACGTTCTCGATCTGATGATCTGTTTCCTGGGCACTATCGGGTTGCGCGTGGCTGTGCGCATGGTATTGGAGGCTGGCAAGCACAGAACCATTCTGTGTTCGGAAAAGCTCACTCTGATCTATGGAACAGGGGGCGCCGGCACTAGCCTGCTTCGCGAGATCCAAAACAATTCAAGATTGCCGTATCGTGTCCTGGGGTTTGTGGACGACCGCGTGGACAGGCATGGACTCCGCCTTGCTGGCGTTCCGGTTCTTGGAGGCGGAAACGATCTGGCTTCGATCGTGAATGCGCACAAGGTCGAGATGATCCTCATCGCGATCTCATCTGCCTCGGGCTCGGAGATGACGCGGATACTTGAACTTTGCAACGCCTCTGGCGCTGAATATAAGACGATTCCAGGTTTGGGTGACGTTGTCGAGGGCAAAGCTCTCGCTGGCCAAATACGCGAAGTTGCAGTCGAGGACCTGCTCGGCCGGCGACCTGTTCGGCTTGAAGAAGACCAAATACGTTTCACGCTTGAAGGAAAATTAGTGATGGTGACCGGTGCCGCTGGCTCCATCGGCTCAGAGCTCTGCCGGCAGATAGCGCGCTTTCGTCCAGCAGGCATCGTCGGTTTCGAGATTGCAGAATCTCCGCTCTTCGAGATAGACCGTGAGATGAAGGCGCTGTATCCGAGTATTCCCTTCTATCCGGAGATCGGAAGCGTTCAGAACCGTGCACGGCTCGATGACGTGTTGCAGCAGTACCACCCGTCGGTAATCTACCATGCAGCCGCATACAAGCACGTCCCGCTGATGGAAACGCATGTCTTTGAAGCAATCGAGAACAACGTCTTCGGAACCTATAACGTAGCTGTGGCCGCAGCCGAACATGGTGTGGAGGATTTTGTCATGATCTCCTCCGACAAGGCTGTTCGCCCGACAAATGTGATGGGTGCGTCGAAGCGCGTTTCCGAGTTGGTGCTCCTGGCCTTGCAGAATGGGCGCACAAAGTACGTTGCCGTTCGCTTCGGCAATGTTCTGGGTTCTAACGGAAGCGTGGTTCCCATCTTCAAGAAGCAGATAAGCGCCGGAGGACCGGTGACCGTGACTCACCCTGAGATGCGTCGCTTCTTTATGACCATCCCTGAAGCCTGCCAACTTGTGCTCCAGGCCAATGCAATCGGAAAGGGCGGACAAATTTGCGTACTCGACATGGGTGAACCTGTAAAGATAGTCGACCTTGCACGGAATCTCATCCTGCTTTCCGGGCTCAGGCCGGACAAGGACATCAAGATCGAGTTCAGCGGAATGCGCCCCGGCGAAAAGCTATACGAAGAGATCAACAGCTTGCTCGAAGATACGGTCCCCACAGAACACGAAAAGGTTCGCATCTTTGTCGGCACAAGCATGCCTGAAAAGGATGCAGAAAGCTGGCTGGATTCACTGCATGAGATCTGCTTGACACGCGACACGGGCCGACTGGTCGTCGCGCTCAAGGAGATCGTTCTGGATTACAGCCCAAGCACACACCTGTTGAAACGCGTTATTCAACCACGGGCTCAGCATCCAGTGACATTGGCTGCAGCCGTGGGTGATTGAGCTTCTATTCGCAAAGTCGCATCTGGATCGGCACCATTGATTGAAACAAATAGACCACAGAACTCTGCATGAGCAGTTGCCGTGGTCTGTTTTGTTTTTGCAGTATAGGTTGTTTTCTTTTGAGGGGTCATTCGGACAATGGCATACGATCGATTCGAAATCATCCGCCGCCTAATAGTGAGAAAGGCCGCTGGCAATACCGGTAATATGCGTTGAAGTGCCAATTGCTGGCGACAACCACCACATCTTTGAGTTGCGCTTCTTAAGCCGGTAGCTGACGAATGTGCTGTAGCCCACCAGAGCGAAGTCAACGCCGATCTGTCCGCCAACACCGGAAGGCATCATCGGATTTCCCTCGCGGCAGGTGTGGTTGTCGATGCAGTGCTTTGTCAGTGCGATATCGAGCGCTGCCGTTCCCACATGCAAGCCGTTAAGCAGCAATAAGCCGGATACAAAATGATGACGCTTGGTAGCCTCTGGGTTGCGTAAGGTCTCATAGCTTGCCGGTGCTGCCGGAGTTGGAGCCTCGGATGCACTGCTCGACGAGCTGCTGGATTCACCTATGCCTGCAGGCGACTCGGTAATCGGTGTGGTCCGTGCCGCAAGCTCAAGCTGCGCGAACGGAATGTGGGGCTGCTGTGCGGAACAAGCAGCTGCTAGGGACAGGAATGTCAGAAAGAGAACGGTCGCAAGTGCACACTTCATGTGTCCTCCAACCACCGTTCTTTGGTGGCTGGGTGGATTATCGGCAGAATTCACGGTAATGTTACCTCGGTTTCAAATTTGATTACTTGACCAAGCAATGCTCAGACCTGTTATCAAGATAGCCTGTAATCACCTATTCTTTATCCCCCAAACTGTCTTTCCAACTACTGCTTTAGGGGCAAAAAATGCCTGAAACCGAGACAATCCATGTGGCGTAAACTCCTTGCATTGAAAATTAAGCCTATTGACGGCGAACTGGCACCCAATCGCACCGCATTCGATGCACGCAGTGCGCCGCTGCAAGTGGGCGTGTGCCTGTCACTTCTGCTGGCCTTTACAACAGCGACAGTCTTCGTGCGGGATGCCTGGGCGCTGCAAGCCTTCCAAATAGGCATCTTCGTGCTCGTCGCCGTTTACCTTCTCGCAGGCATTCGCGGC
This sequence comes from uncultured Acidobacteriaceae bacterium, assembly GCA_903842845.1. Classification (GTDB taxonomy): domain Bacteria; phylum Acidobacteriota; class Terriglobia; order Terriglobales; family Acidobacteriaceae; genus CAIMNN01. Next base: position 7,604 of record CAIMNN010000444.1, read on the forward strand.
AGAAAAGAGCAGCTCGCCGGCGGTGTCACTCCGTGGCTGGTTTACCTCATTCCTCTCTGGGGCGTGTTGCAGATCGTTTTACACACAACAGCCTCCTCGATGGAAACGCGGCTTTCCGTCCTCAAATGGGGCGCACTGGTCGGTGTCTTTTTTCTAAGTCAGATAATCGGCCACACCAGAACAGCGCGGCGCAATGTCCTGAGCGCTTTTCTGATTTTTGCTTCTGCAATGGCCGTGCTCTGCCTCATGCAGATCTTCACATCGCAAGGCCGCGTCCTTTGGCTTTTCCCTTCTGGTTATCCGGAAGTCTTCGGAACCTTTCAATACGCGAACAACTATGTGCAGTTTGTCGAGCTTGCTCTTCCAATCGCATTGTGGCGCGCCATGAAAGAAGGCTGGCACTCGTGGCGGTATTTACTTGCCGGAGGAATCCTCTATGCCTCGGCGATTGCTTCTGCCTCGCGCGCTGGCGCTGTGCTGTGCACCGCGGAGATGCTGGCAATCCTGCTGATTGGCCTGGTAAAACTGCGCGACCCCGAGACCGGGTTGCCCTCACGTTCGACAGTCGCGGTGCTGGCGGCTATCCCCATTCTGGCTGCGGCCTTTACTGTTGCCGTTGGCTGGGAGCGCATCCTGGTCAGGTTCCAACAGGACGATCCCTATACGACGCGACGCGAATTCTTCTCAGCAGCCGTGGATATGACCAAACAACATCCGCTCATGGGCTACGGTCTGGGAACATTCCCCGAGGTCTACCAGCGATACGCGATCAAGGATTTCCCCTTCTACGTCAACCACGCACACAATGACTGGGCTGAGTTCGCGGCCGACGGCGGTGTGCCCTTCCTGCTGCTGGTGCTGATCCCGTTCGTTGCGGTTCTCCGCGATGCGGTGCGTAACGGATGGGCGCTCGGGCTCATTGCAGTCCTGCTGCACGCGTGCATGGATTATCCATTCCCACGACCTGCCGTCTCAGGATGGATGTATCTGCTTCTGGGTTTGCTGTGTATGGCCAAGACAACTAGCTACGGTCATCATCCGCTTGCAGCAACCACGCTACCTGACGAGTTCAACCCACATCAATCCGCTTGAGCGCAAAGACTCGTAAAGATAATTTGATTGAAATGGAAACTTTGAGAAATTTGCAGAACAGTTAGGCTTGTACGCCAGAAAACGTAACAGCAGGAGCGTTCATGCTTCTCGGATCCTGCGGCGAGGTTGGCTCTTTGGTCAGATATTGCAGGAAGAACCAGAAGATAAGAAAAGCCAATAGAAATATTGCAACGACCACCGCACGACGTACCAGCCGCTTCCTGGACCTCGTGCTCATAAGTTTATCCAGCCGGTGCGTGCGCCGGCTTTGCTGTGAGTGCATTGCTGTGGTGGTTTCTGCGGACGCTGACGCGTAGAAGCGGTGCCTGCAACGACGGCAACGAAACGCTTCCTGTCCAAAGGGCTGATGGAGCACATCGCGCCAGTTGGATTTTGTCGAAGTTCGAACATCGGTACTGCCGCACTCAGGACAAGTCATTGAAGGGATTCAGGTTGAATCCTGACTGATTTTAGCATCAGTTGGCCTTCAATCCGCGGTGTTCCTAATGCGCGCTTGTACAACAGACGTAGACGTGGCAGTTGAGTTTCCGGAGTGACGACGAACACCAGGGTTCCCTGCTGAATCGTATCGCTCGAAAGATCCGATGATTCGCCAAGAATGTTCTCCGGCGCGGCGCCAACTATCCGCCAGCGAATGCCTGTGCCCGCTGCGATATCGGCAGTCTGGTACGCGTAGGTCAAAACGTACTTGCCGGGCGCAAGCATCAGCGCCTGTTCCGCCACCGTGCACTCTTCCGGTTGGCTCCCAGTGAACTCAGCTTCAAGTCCCGATGCGCCGGGCCACGAATGAAGGCCAGCGTACTCAGGCAGCGACCAATCAAAGCTGACCGGCAGAGGCTCGCGTGCAAAATCGCCGTTGTTCGGCTCGCCTGCGTCAGCCACAACCCACTGTTTCGCAATCAGCTTCAGCCAAAGCGTCCGTGCGTCTTTCCCGTCATTGGCGACGATCAAACGGTTCAGGACATCAAACAGCACAAGACGATCTACGCCAGGCGTGCCGGAGTGGAGCAAGCGCGGCGCAACGTCGGCGGCAGCGGTCAGTTGCTCTTTACTCAGTAAAAAGCTCTCATACTGGCGCAGCATAGCTGGGTTGTCATTCACTACCGCTGCGGAGATTTGCTTCGGGTCTTGAGTCACGCGCCAGCAGAGCTCGAACAGAGCCCTCATGTCATCGCTTGGCATTTGGGCGGCCTTCTGTACCCAACTCCAAAATGCAGGAAGATCGTCGCGGCGCAGGTAGTAATTGGCCAAACTCCAGCGGGGCAAATAGGTATCGTCCACAGCAAAGGCAGCCAGCAGATGCTTTTCAGCCTGGGCAAAATCTCCATCCGCTTCGTATTGCAATCCCAGTTCTATCTCAGCCTGCGCGTTGTAGTGGTTCAGTGCAAGCGCTGTCACAAGCAGTTCATGTGCGTCGCTCGGGTCCAACTGGGAGAGGCGCATGTAGTATTCCGAACTGTCAGGAACCGCTTTGATAGCTGCTTGAACGGATGCCGCCGTGTCCTGCTTGAAGAATATGTCGGCACGCACAAACCGTAGCGAGCACCAGATGCCGGCACAGCACGCCGCCGCGAGCATCACCCGCAGTCCAACACCAGCGTAGCGGTTAAGAATGGACATATTGACCAACACGAAGCTTAGCACTCACTTCAACCCCATCCAAGCTCAACTTCCATAAAATCTGTCGCACTCCTCTGTTTAGAGCGTAAATTCATGACAGACTGGCTCGCCTCCCTCTGGCTTAAACAAACATTTCAAATACTTTATCGACCGGGGTTGGCTCAATCACCTTCACTGAACCGCCCGTATGACATACGTACGACATAAATAATTGATTTTAAAGAGCTATTAGCTTGTTTATGACAGGTATCAAGAGTAACATTCTGACTGTTACTGATGTGCGGTTACCATTTTAACTGTGCGTCCAGGAGGAAGCGATGAAAAGGAAACTGCAAGCTCTAGTGCTCTTGATGTGCACGATGACTTATGCGGTTGCGTCGACAGTCTCCATCGGCACGGTCAGCGCGCGTGGCGACATGCGCGTCGATGGCAACCGGGTCAACGGAAACGCCACGCTCTTTGATGGTTCCGTTGTTGAGACAGGCGAGGCTACCGCTGATCTGAGACTTGCCAAAGGCATTGAACTCACGCTCTCTCCTAATTCCCGAACAACCCTGCACAACGATTACCTGCTCCTAGAGCGCGGCGAAACCGAAATGTCCGGCCCGGGCACTTACAAGGTTGAAGCGAACGGTCTCACGGTGGCGGCGCTCGAATCGCACTCGCGTGCGGTCATCTCCATGAAGACTGCGGACACTGTGGAAGTGGCTGCGCTGAACGGCAGTTTTGGCATCAGGGATGACAAGGGTGCTCTCATCTCCACCGCTCGTCCTGGGCGCTCTCTGAAATTTTCCAAGCAGACCGGCCCTGTGCATACATCGTTCTCCGGTGTCGGTACGGTGAGCGTTGATAAGGAAGGCTACTACTTCTTTTTCACTGAACAAGGCGGGACATTTCAGTTGGTTGGAAAAGACCTGAAAGACTTCCTCGGCTACGAAGTCAAAGTTACCGGCACGGTTCAGACCGGGGTTAAACCTGTGATCACGGCAACAGAGGTGGTATCCGTCAGCACGATTAAAAAAATCGATGTGGCAGCAATAGGCAGCTCGCATACAGCGCTGATCGTCAGCGGAGTCATAGTGGTTTCAAGTGCTGGAATCGCTGTTGGAGTTATGAATACGACACAGAAAAAGAACCCTGCCAGTCCGTAGAGAGACTGATGTGCAATGAACGATTGGAGTTGGACTTATGTACATGAACATTCGAGATGAAAATGACGACAGTCGCTATGGACCGATGTTCGCCTTCTTTTGTTCCACGCCATTCTGCTTGGCGTTCTGGAGCTTGTTTTTCGTGGTGTTGAAGCATTGGATTCGCTAACGGAACGGAGTTGAGCCACATGAAACTGCTCGTCCGGCCTTGCACTGTATCAAGCTTGGGAAAGATCAAACAGGAGAAAATTTATAATGGGCTTTCTGCCTGATAACTTCACATGTGACGTGTGCGGCGCGCCCAAACGCGAGGTAAATCATTGGTGGAATATCGATCTCAATGGTGAGATCGCTCGGCAGAAGGACAATTCCCTTGTCGGCAATATCCATTCTGCATTTGTCCTTATCCCTTTCGACCCAGCCGCGGCCCGTCAGGCTTCGATCATCACCGTTTGCGGTCAGACCTGCGCTCACAAGGTCGTGGACGAGTACCTGAGCAACATGCTGGTGGCAAGCAAGTAGAAAAAAATATCCGCTGACTGCTCTGCGCAGCCTGCGTAGAACCTGTCTCTATCTATTCAAATTGTGCAAGGATGCCAGAGCGAGCGACTTGCGAGCAGTTGCGGCACGAAGTGCTGGCGGTGGGCGCAGTCTTGAGAGAACCCTTCTCCCAAGTCTATCAGGGAAAATCTATTTCAGGTTTGCATGACTGATTGGGGTGGTCGCAGTCTTGAGAGAACCCCTCTCCCGTGGCTATCAGGGAAAATCTATTTCGGGTTTGCATGACTGATTGGGGTGGATGCAGTCTTGAGAGAACCCCTCTCCCTTGGCTATCAGGGAAAATCTATTTTGGGTTTGCATGACTGAATGGGGTGGGCGCAGTCTTGAGAGAACTCCTCTCCGCGCAAATTCCCGTTAACAGGGAACTTAACAGGGTATTTTCGTAGTTCTATTCACGAAGTCTGCATTCATGGTCTGCAATCATGCTGGATTTTTTCTAGTTCCGGCTTTCGTATATGATGTTCTTCTATTACCGAACAGGGGAAAATTGGCCTATTATCAGGGAACTGATTTCCGCGATAACTGGCTTGAATACCGGCATCTAATTGCTGCCATCTTCGAACGCCGATAACTCAGTGGAATCCGCACCGGCGTTGCGGCGTCGTATCCAATAGAGAAGAAGCCCGATAGCTACCCACGCTGTGCCAAGGATCTTTGCACTGCTATCCAGATTCAACCAGATGAATGCACTTACGACCAAGCCAAGCAGGGGCGCCAGCACGGGTAGAAATACTTTCTCGGCATTGCGCGACTTGTAGTGGATCATGGCCGCGCAATTAACGCCCATGAAGGCGATGAAGGCGCCAAAGTTCAAAAGCTCGGCTCCGGATTGATAGGTAAGCAGGAAGACACCAATCAGCGTGAAGCCTCCAATGAGCAGAACATTGTTGCGCGGAATGGCGGTCTTTGCGCTGAGTGCTCCGAAGAAGTTCCGCGGCAAAGCGTTGGCACGACCCATCCCATAGAGCAGGCGTGCTGCGCCAAACTGTGCTGCGATGCCTGAGCCGATATTCGCGATGAGTAGTGTAGCGTTCAAGAGGTGAAAGAGGTACTTTCCGCCGATACGCATTGCGACCTGAACATAGGCAGTGTCGACCATGCTCTCAGGAAACGGATTTTGATATGGCCATGCCAATTGGGCGACGTACACTTCGACAGTCGAGAGAATTCCAATGACCAGGCAGGTAAGCACGGTAGCCAGCATGATGTTGCGCCGCGGATTCTCCACCTCCTCGGACATGGTCGATATCCCGTCGAACCCTATATAGGTGAGCACCGCAATGGATGTGCCATGAAAGAGCATCGAGGGGGAAAAGGTAGAGGGGTCATAGAAAGGCGTAAGCCAATCGCCCCCTATAGGACGAGCAACCAGCGCGATGTATCGCACCGCATAAGCGAGGAACACTACAACGATGATGCTCATTCCGAGAGCGAGAATCGCATTCAAGTTGCCTGATGTTTTGACGCCGCGAAGATTGAGAAGCGTAAACAGGACAACGAACGCAACAGCCCAAGCCGCGTAGGGTATCTGCGGCAGAATGTTGCGAGCCGCGGCGCTGCACCAAATGGCACAGATGATGGGGTTCAGAAGATAGTCCATCAACATCGACCATCCGACCACATAGCCGGCAAGGGGATGAATTTCCTTGCCGACATAGGTATACGCGGAGCCCGCACTCGGATAGACGCGCGCCATGCGGCCATAGCTGATGGCCGTGAAGAGCATGGCAACCATCGCTATCAGGATGGTGGTGGCTACATGGCCACGGGCGACGTTGCTCACAACGCCGTAGATGCCCATGGGAGCAGTGGGCTGGATGATGATGATTCCGTACACAACCAGGTGCCAGAGTTTGAGCGAGCGCTTGAGTTGCGGCGCCTGTGTTCCGCTTCGGATATCCGCTTGGCCTTTTTGCATTTTTCGCTCTCTATTCTCAGAAGATCGGGCACCTTGTCAGCTTAAAACCTTTGAGCTACTCTCGCTATCCCCTTACGTACTTGCAGATGGTATATCTTGCTACGGTAAGATCGTCTTTGAAATACAAAACAACATTGCTTGCCTCACGGGTGTGTGGGAACATAACGGTGAATAGCTTCCGGTGAAAATCCCGTAGTGATCGCGCCACTGATCTTGATCTCGAACTTTTGTTCAGAGGACAAATGAGATAGACCGGACGCACTCAAAAGTACAGTGAAATTGCCCGGATGCGTATATGCATGCACGACATCCGGTCCATCGCTTCGAACACCGTCGCCAAAATCCCATGAATAGTGCAGAACAGGTTCATTCTCATTGGCTGGCTGAGCATGGAATACAAGCGTTTGCCCGGTACCCCCCGAGGGAGGTACATCGGCAATTACAGAGGGCGCTCGTGCTGATACTTCTTTGTTCACGATCTTGAACATGCGTACTGAGTGGCGTGGCTGTTGTACTTCAAGTGCCGCGCCAAGTTCTTCACTGTTGGCATGACCGCTCAATATCTCAGTGATGGAATATTTTGATCTGGCATCAAGCCCGAGATCTGCCCGGTTGAGTCGATGACTCCGCTGAGTCTCCGTCCAGTTGAAGATAGTGACGATTGATTGGCGTTCATCCTCTTTCAGTAGAAAGAGACTCGGCTGGAGGTCTTCCGCCGCATAGGACATAAGGTCTAAAGATGTGGAGGCCCGGCCAAGCAGGGCCATGTCGATCAGCTCGCTATTCTGCACAAGCGCGAGCCGCTCCGGGGATTGTCCAAGAGTCGGCAGATCGTCCCCGATCTCAAACATACCTCCACTGATTGTACTGAGCGCGATAGAGACCTTTGCCTCATCCAGAGTGAGCGGAATAGGGCTATTGTGCCAACTCTGATCTGAGACGACTTGATTAGAAACAGAGAAAGAATCGGGATCGGCGAGGAAGTAATTACGGTTCATATAGTAGCGGGCGGCGATTCCCGGCGCGGCCTCGCGACTAGAAGAAAAAGTGTGCCCCGTATCCTGCGATATTCTTCCAGCATCGACGATACCAACCGGGTTCAGCAGTTCGCAGCCGTCCTTGTCGAGCAGAACATCGTTGCCAACAGCCTCACGTATGATTCTAAGTCCGACGCGCTGGGCTTCCAGAGCCGTGGTATTCGGGACGTAGTAGTAGCCCTCGACGGCGCTGTCTTCCATAAAGTCGAGCTTGATTAAGCGGATGCCCCATTTGTGAACCAGTGTGACGTAGGTGTCCCTTAGATACTGCTGCGCTTCTGGGTGCGTGGAGTCGAGAGCATAGAGGCGGTCTTTTGCGCCGTCAACAAACCCAATGTGTATCGGCTGTCCGGTGGCGTTTTTAACCAGCCAGTCCGGATGGTGCTGAAACAACCATGAACGTTCTGAGACTTCGAATGGAGCAGTCCAGAGCCCAGCGGTCAGGCCTTGCGCAGCAACCTTCGACTCGAATTCAGCCATGCCGTCTGGAAACCGTGAGGCATCCGGGGTTGTGTATTCGCCGCGTGCGAAGCCGTAGCCTTCATCGATGTGGAAAAACTTGTAGCCGGAACTTTTCAAGTTCTGGCTTAGCCATTGAGCGTTTGTCAGCGCGGTTCCCTGGTTCAAGCCCCAGTAGTATGCGGTCCAACTCCACCAACCGAGCGGCGTAGGCGCCTTCACACGGGCATGATGCAGTTCACGAATCACTCTACCGTAGGTTTCAAGAATATGATGATAATCTTCGCCAACTCCGAAGAGGATTCGTTCGGAGCTGAGTTCTCCACCGGGTTCAAGAGTCAGGCTTAGCGGGACTCGATCTTCCGGAGGGGAGTCTTGTAAGGAGTTCTCGCTGAGCAGCTCAGTTGTTCCTGTTGATTCAACCTCGTAGGAGCTGACGATGGAAGAATGGACGTCGGCCATGTGCAAACGTATGACGGTGAGGAACTTGTCTGACGTGAGCGCGCCAACGAACCAACCCTGGCGGCTTTTCCGGTTGTAAATGAGTTGTGAACCGACTGCACGGTGAACTTGATTCTCTGCATCATTCAGCTCGCGAATCTGCATCGCTGGACGGTCCTCACTGAAGCTGTCGGAGAGAACCCGGTCTTCGGCTGGGTCGGCGCCAAGATCGGGGATCTGGCCGGCGTTTGCTTCCAGTACGCGGAACCCCTCAATCGTTTCAAGATGCACGGATGAATTGCGCGCCGTGAGCTGAATCTCCCCAAATGGGGAATTTATATACGCCCGTATTTCAAGGACCAGTTCCGGCGCATTCGGCAGCCCCGAATAGCGGACTGTCCATTCCTCCGTTTCGCCGAGAGGACCAGTGCCTTTTCTGCGTTCTACTGTGCGAACTGGGTAGTCCAGTGCCCTCACCCAATTGCCTTTCACATGGACGGCTGGGCTGGCGACAATTACCGGTGCTTCTATCGAACTGCTTTGAATTCTGTAATTTCCAGTTTGCGTATCGACGCTGATCCTGATTGCTGGTTCGGCTGCGACACATGGAAGTGCAAGCAAAAGCAGAGCTGGTGCCAAAAACTGAATGAGAACCAATTCTCTTCGGTGTTGATCTAAGGTATACAGAACCCTTCTGGCCGCATTCTTTAATTTATTTTCCCTGTAGAGCGGTTCGGCCGACGGCATTACAGTTTCCTTTCAAGGACTATGAACCGACAACAAGCAAGTGTCATAATGTTTCGTTTTATTTCGTTTGATTAGTTTTGCATTTCAATCTTTGATTGTCAAGGAGCTCTGTATACGCTCATTGCGCGAAACGGTAGGCAAGACGAATTTCACACCCGACCAGACGAAGTTTCTACAGATATCAATAAGTAGTATGCACTTAAGTGTGCGGTGTGGCGCAGGGGGGCGCGTACAGCTCTAGACGAGTATCACTTCGATTCCACGAGCACGCAATTCCTTGACGAATTCTTCAGGAGCTTTGCTATCGGTTATAAGGCGGTGGACCTTCTCGATGGGCCCGATGCGCGAAACACTACGCCGGCCTAGTTTGCTTGAATCGGCAACAACCGTTGTTTCCTTGGCTACTTGCATCATCATCCCGTTCAGCTGAGCCTCAAACACGTCGGGTGTGGTTGGACCGCTTTCTAGATCAAAGCCGTCAACAGCCAGGAAGAGGCGATCAGCATGCAATTCCCTGAGTACCGCCTCAGACTGGGGGCCGACAAATGAGAGCGAAACTGGCCGTAGCATACCGCCCAGGCCAATCACAGAAATCCCTTGGGCATCCACCAGTTCCGAGATAACATTCATGGCATTCGTGATTACAGTCACCCCATGGATATTTCGGGCTTTGAGCTGTCGCGCGACTTCTGTTGTCGTCGTACCGGAGTCGAGAATAACGACCTCATTTGGCTGGATAAGTTCGGCGGCCACCCGGCCAATTCGCGACTTTTCAGCACGATGCACGGAGGCTTTGAGACGCAGAGGATAGTCTCTTGTTGCCTCCATCTGGCGTACCGCACCGCCATGCGACCGAATCAGTGCCCCTGTGGCTTCAAGCGCTTTGAGGTCCAAACGAATGGTAACCGATGAAATAGAAAACCTCTCAGCGAGGTTTCTAACCGTGATTTGGCCCTGCTGCTCAAGAAGGTCAAGTATCTGTCTACGGCGTTGTTCTGCAAGGAGTTGGGTATCGTTGTTAGTATGTCTCATTTGGGACAAGTCTAGGATCATACGCAGGCAAAGTCAACCTGCTCGAAAGAATAATGCTATCTGAAATTTTCGATTGGGGTTCCTCTTAAGTGGGTGATTCTTTCGTAGAATGTAGTGTAGGTGAGATTCCAATTTATAAGGCGAGCATCCTTCCAGAGCCCTCACTCATTCAATAAAGCAGAGCCTTCTCCAAGCTATTGAGGAGTCTCACAGCAGTTTTCTCATCAGTTGGCAGGCATCATATTCTTCTCTTTGTATTGCGTTTTCTTTCGTATGTGTGTTATATGTAAATAATTAGAAAGGGAAATATGAAGACCGATGAAATTCGTGCTTCCTCTCACTCTGACCTATTTCAGACGCTTAGCGAGGCGCATCCGGCTGCCGAACTCCTTTTGAGCAACTCACAGGAAGAGCAACAGCGGCAAGGCTATTACCATACATTACACGAAATCTGTCATCAGCCAAACACATGGCTAAACACCAGTGCAAAGCTACTTTCGGCTGCAGAGCAGCTCAAGAAGAGCTTAAAAGGCGCTCAAAGCTTATGGTTTACAGGCTCAGGGAGTTCTGAGTATGCAGGTGAATGCGTCGCCATGGTGTTGCAGAACGAACTGGGTATTCCTAGCTCGGTCGTCGGCGGTGGTGCATTACTGTCCTTTGGAAAACTGGCGATCACGCCTCCGCGTCCAGGCCTGATGGTTTCCCTGGCACGTTCCGGGGACAGTCCTGAAAGCGTCGGAGCACTGAGACTGATACTGCACCAGGAGCCGGAGGTACGGCATCTGGTCATGGTTTGCAACAACAAGGGCCGCTTGGCAAACGAATTCCGGGGCGACACGAGAGTAAGCGTGGTTGCCTTGGACGACAACACGAACGATCGCAGCCTGGTGATGACCAGCAGTTTTACCAATCTGGCGCTGGCGGCCCGCTCACTTGGAATGCTGGACCGACCCGAGGCTTACAGGGAGTTGTGCTGCAAATTGAGTGGATTAGCGGCGGCTTTCCTTCTCCGGCACTTTGGCACATTAGAGAAGGTTGCGGCACTTCCCTTCGGGCGGGTTGTATTCCTTGCCAGTGGCTGCCGTTTCGGAGCTGCGCGTGAGTCCGCGCTCAAGATGCTGGAGAGCACGGCCGGGCGCGTGCCCTCGATGAGCGAAACCTATCTTGGATTCCGCCACGGCCCCATGAGCTTCGCCCACGAAGACACGCTTGTGGTTTGCTATCTCTCCTCGGCTCCGATACAGCGGGCGTATGAATCAGATCTCCTGCGCGAGTTAAATGAGAAAAAGCTGGGGATGATGAAACTGGTTATAGGTGAAGATATACCTGATGATCTGTTGAACCCCCATGACATCGCCTTAGAGTGCCCGAGCCTAGGTGAAGTTGGCGATGAAAATGCAGCCGTAATCGACGTTATTACAGGACAGCTTCTCGCCTTCTTCCGCTGCCGCAATGAAGGATTGCGGCCTGATTCGCCATCAGACGGTACCATCAATCGCGTAGTACAGAACTTTGATATCCACACACCTGGAGCGAGTGCCTGATTTAAGAGCGGGCCGGGAGCTGAAACCCGCCAAGACGAGAAATTACGTACGCATTACGAGCGGCTTTGCGTCAACCTGTACAAACGAGCCTAACAACCCGGATAACTGGCCATTTGCTCGGCGAGAAAGCGTTCGCGATGGGCAACCTCGCGAAATGCTTCAGTGCCACCTGGCCGCGTAACGGAAAGAGCTCCCGCCAAGTTACCCATACGCAGACAGTCCATCAGACTGGCGCCTCGAACGAACTCGCTCAAGAAGCCGGCATCGAAGCTGTCCCCGGCGCCCACCGGATCCACCACTTCCAGCTTCAGCCCAGGCGAGTTCAGACGCTCATTCCCGCGGCATGCAACAGCTCCTGAAGACCCACGTTTGACAACAACTAAGGGAACCAGTTCCGTTAGCCGCGTTAGTGCAGACTCCAAATCGCTGCCGCCGGCGATCTTCATTGCCTCTCGCTCGTTTGGCAGCAGCACGTCCACAAACGGCAGTACATCGTAAAGGTCAGCCGCCCAAAGGTCCTCAGGATCGTCATTGGTGTCCAGTGAAATGCTGAGCCCAGCGGACTTCAACTGCTTCAGCAGTTGGGGCACATCGGACCGCAGCCCACGATGAAGGAAGTACGACGAGAGATGAAAATGTCTCGACGACGACAGGTATTCCATGTCCAGATGGTCGAGTCTCAGATCGAATATCGTACCTGGATAAGTCAGTATGTTGCGCCAATCCCGGCGCGGCAGAATCACGCTCAGGCCTGTCTTGGCATTCCCTTCTATCCTGCGGATAGTAGAGACGTCCACACCGGCAGCACCCAGACGGTCGATTGCAAATTGCCCAAAATTGTCGTTTCCGATGCAGGAGGTGAAGCCTACCTTGCAACCCAGCGAAGCAAGGTTGTGCGCGACAATGGCCGATGAACTTCCTAATGTCAGTGTCTCTTCCGATGCAAGCAATTCACGCTCGGGAGTCAGCTCCTCGGGCAACCCATAGAGGATTAGGTCCAGGTTCAGCTCGCCGGCAATGGTCACTTCAAAACGAGGCATTTTGGCCTATAGCTACAGCATCACCTTGAGACAAATGCTTACGAATACTTTTATCTTATTTCGACACAGTTTGCAAGTGATTATTAATTACTTCCTATATATTGACATTTGCACCGTAAATGATTAAATTTATACTGTATATGAAATCAATCGAATTCATTCGCAATCATACCCCTTCTATCCAACC
>CAIMNN010000445.1 GCA_903842845.1 uncultured Acidobacteriaceae bacterium
GCGCGTCCTTGTCGCCAACCGCCGCCGGCCCACTCGCAAAGTGCCCTTCAATCCGCTCTTCTAACTCGGAGATGTTCATATGTCTCCGAGTGTACCAATTTCTTCTGCGGAAGTTGAGCCTCTTGCGGCATCTGGAGCAATGTGCCCAACTCAAGATTGCGCGCCGTCGCATCACGCCACAACGGCTCCAGCTTGTAGCTGTTTGTTCCGGATGGCATCAACGCCAACGCCACAGGCGAACGCCGCTCATTCGCATGCATGTGCTTCGTCTCCAACCATGCGCTCAAACGCGGGTCAAGTATCTCGGGCTTCCCGGCCCAAAACTCTTCCTGCAAGTTGCATTGGATCTTGATGTGTCCAAGTTCAAGCTCTATCACGGTATTGGACTCAGGGAAAAACTGGCGAACATTCTCCGCACCCACCAGCAATCCGGTTACGCCACGTCTTTTGCTCAATGCTGTAACAAACATAGTTTTGACCCTCTTTAACAATGAATGGACCGATCGTGCGTTGATGGTTTTGTTCAGTCTAGGGGCAAGTCGCTGGCCGGAGCTGATCCCGGAAAAAGAGACAGCAAGACTAGTTCGTTAAAGGGAAGCTTGCTGGTTCACAATCCCCAATGGGGAAAATTCAACCGCCGACGTCATTCACTGTCAGGCAATTCTCTAACACTTATCTGTGCACAATTGCACGTTGTGCTGATCTTTTCCAATTCTTCCAACTACTTCATTGACGCAGTGTGAATACGAACGTTTGCGCGAATCGCCAGCTTCCATCACTTGCTTGCCACATCAACAACAATCATGTTGATGCATTCACAATCTACAGCTTCATCGTCCGCCAATCGCCGCGCGTAACGCTTCGCACACCCGCTCCTGTTGCTCCGCTGTTATCCGCGTAAAGAACGGCAGCGCCAACACTTGCCCTGCCACGCGCTCCGTCACCGGCAGCTTCACCTCGCTCCGCCACATCTTCGTCCAATGTATCGGCGCAAAATATTTTGACGTCGCAATCCCCGCCTTCGCCATCGCTTCCATAACACCCTCCCGACGCCCCTCATCCACGCGCACCACATACACAAACCAGCTGATCGCCCCACCCGGCACTTCCATCACCGGCAGCCGCATCCCCGCGATTCCCGACAATATATATAGATACCGCTCCGCCGCCTCGCGCCTCTGCCGCAATATCTCATCTATCCGGCTCAGTTGCACCCGCCCCAGCGCGCAGTTGATATCGCTCACTCTATAGTTGAACCCGGCCTCGCTCTGGTCCAGCCATCCATCGCCTTCGCCACGACCCTGATTGCGTAACCGACGCAGCCGCGCGCATACATCTTCGCCGCGCGCCGTCACCAGCCCGCCCTCGCCCATCGTTATCTGCTTGTTCGGATAAAAACCAAACACCGCCGCATCTCCGAAGCTGCCGGCACGCTTGCCCGCAATCTCAGCCCCCAACGCCTCGCACGCGTCTTCAATCAATTTCAGCCCATGCCGCTCGCACATCGCGCGCAACTCCACCATCTGCGCCGGCAC
>CAIMNN010000446.1 GCA_903842845.1 uncultured Acidobacteriaceae bacterium
GCATGGCTCAATCACCGTGCAGCGCGCTTCGAACTCTACGCACTCGACGAGCGCGCAGAAGAGTTGCGCCCCGTTGACTTCAACGACCTCGGTAATTACGAATCGCGTCTCGTCCACGCCTTCAACGCACAGGCCGCAATCGAACGTTGCAACGACGGTTTGCAACGGCTCCTCGTGCTCGTCCCGCACGCCGCACGTGAACGCGTCGAACTCCGCGCACGCTCCACCACCGAAGTCGGCCTCTTCCTTCACGGCCTTGAGTTCGCTCGCGTTCGTCACGGCCTAGCCGACGGCTCCTTTACCCGCCGCGACGAAGCCAGCTTCGGCGCAGGCGCTGAAGAAACTCCGCTCACCGAAGACACGGCCTTGCTCGCCGAGCGTCTCTTCGCGCGCCTCTTTCTCTCACGTCACGCCGACGGCCTGCACACCGACCCGCTCTTCCGTCATCAACCCGAGCGCTGGCTTGAGGCCAACTTCCGCGCGCAGCTCGACTTCATCCTGCCCACACTTCGCGCGGACCTGCTCTACACGCAGGTCCCCGCGCTCTCAACCGGCGAACGCGGTATGCTCGACCTCCTGACCATCGACCGCACTGGCCGTCTCGCCATTCTCGAGCTCAAGGCCAACGAAGACCTTCATCTTCCGCTTCAGGCGCTTGATTATTGGATCCGCGTCCGCGCGCTCAACGCCGACCGACGCGAAGACGAGCACCGCTCTGGCACTGGCCCCGTCTCTGCCTTCGAGCGCATGGGTTACTTCGACGGCGCACCCGTCTCCACCGCCGCGCCGCGCATGATCCTCGCCGCCCCCGCGCTCCGCATTCATCCGGCGAACGAAACCGTTCTCCGCTACTTGAGTCCGCTCGTCGAGTGGGAGCTCATCGCCGTCGGCGAACATTGGCGTCGCGAACTCACAGTTGTTCATCGCAAGCGCAGCACGACGATTTAAATTGCTACACGCGCCGGCGACTCGTGCACAGCGCGAGTGATAAAGCAGCTACAATTAATTGATTGAGGTCACACAACAAGAATGAACCGCGAATATCACAAGTGGTATTCCAGCCGTCTCGGCAGGGATATGGAACTTCTCGTCTTCGGCCACGCCGGATTGCCGGTCATCGTCTTTCCAACATCGGGCGGAACCTTCCACGAGTTTGAAGACCGGCACATGATCTCCGCGCTCGCTCATCGCATTGAGCCCGGCAACTTGCAGGTATTCTGTGTTGACGCCGTCGATTTCGAGAGCTGGTACAACAAGAACGTTCCTCCGCGCTGGCGCATCGCGCGTCATTGCCAGTTTGAGGATTACGTTCTTAACGAGGTCCTGCCGCTCATCCGCATGAAGAACCAGTATCCCGGACTCGTCTCCGTCGGTTGCAGCTTCGGCGGCTTCCACGCGGCCAACATCGCGCTGCGTCATCCCTGGCAGTTCAGCGGACTGCTCTCCATGTCCGGCGCTTTCGACATGAGCAATTTTCTGAACGGCTATCACGATCAGGATGTCTACTTCAATCAGCCGACGCAGTACATCCCGAACTTGAGCGACCACAGCATCCTCGAGCAGATGCGCCGCCAGAAGATCGTCCTCGCCAGCGGCTGGGACGACCAATGCCTTGGCCAGAATCAATATTTGAGCCGCTTGCTCGGCGAGAAGGCCATCCCGCACAACCTCTACATATGGGAGACGCACAACTCGCACGACTGGCCCACATGGGAAAAGATGGTCCAGTACTACCTCTAAATAATTTGGGAGCGGCTTGGCCGCTCCCGTTTGCTTTTACAGCTCGCCCGCCATTGCGTTGCTCAGCCCATTGAACGTTGCGTCGTAGCGGCCCTCGGCCGTCGCATTACGCAGCGGCTTCACCCGCTCCACGCAGATCTCCTTCGGCGTCGGCTGCTGCTTCCAGATGGAAATGACCTCGTCAATAAACTCGCGCAACGGCATCGCGCGCGGGTCCTCGGCGCCGTTCATCAAATGCGTCTGCACATACGGCGGAACCAGCTCGATAACCTCAAGTCCCGTCTTGCGCAACTGCCAGCGCAGGCTCTCCGTGTAGCTGTGCAGCGCGGCCTTCGTCGCCGAGTAGGTCGGCGTCAACACCAGCGGCACATACGCCAGGCCAGATGTCACATTCACAATCGCGCCATGCGGCTGCTCTTTCAAATGCGGCAACAGCGCAGCGGTCAGGCGGATGGGCCCCAGCAAATTCGTCCGCACGATCGCTTCCGCATCGGCAAGGTCTTCCTGCTGCTCAAGCAAACGCTCGGCGCGCATGATGCCGGCGTTGTTAACCAATACGTTGAGCCGCGGCAGGGAAGTGGCAATCTTTGCGGCAAACTCGCGGATGCCGGTCTCGTTCTCAATATCAAGGACTATCGCCTTCATGCCGGGATTTGCAGCTACGGTCGCTTCAAGCGTCTCGCGCCGCCGTCCGGCGATGATGACCTCGTTGTCCAGCTTCAGCAGTTCCTCGGCCAGCCCACGCCCAATGCCCGAACCGCCGCCAGTGATCAAAATTGTGTTACCCGATAATTGCATGATGAACTCCCTCCAAGTATGAGATTAATCTTTTCAGGTTTCAGATGTGTGACTGCTTGTTAGATGTACAAGAAAATTAATATGATTCGCGGTAGACTAATAAAAGCAGGAGGACCGGGCGGTCGCTGCCAACGAGCCGTAAGGCGAGTTGGGGGAGGAAAGTCCGAACTCCGCAGGGTA
>CAIMNN010000447.1 GCA_903842845.1 uncultured Acidobacteriaceae bacterium
ACTCTCCTTGAGATGGGGCTCATGAACAGGATAGAACATTCGTCAAACAACCTCTACGCGCCGGAGTTAAATGAGAATAAAGAAACACTTTCGCTCCCTAGGGCTGGGAGTTTAGTGTGGATGGTGACTTTAAGCGGGCCACCGCCAGTGGCTCCGGCCACAACCTGCGGTATTCAGAATCAATCTAGGGAGAGAAAAACATGGCGACACGTTCCACACCGACGGCCACTTCAGGCCAGCACAATTACACTGGCCCGTTTATCATCATCACGGCACTGTACCTTGTCTTCGGGTTTATCACCACGCTGAATATGCAGTTGGTGCCACACTTGAAGTCGGTCTTCGATCTGCCATGGTTCCAGGCTTCGCTGGCGAATTTCGCCTTCTTCACTGCCTACTTTGTCGTCTCCTCACCTACGTCCAAACTCATTGAGGTCATCGGCTACAAAAGGACCATCGTCGTCTCGCTCTTTGTGCAGGTCATCGGCGCGCTGCTCTTCATTCCCGCTGCCAGCTTGCCCAACTTCTGGCTCTTCCTCTGCGGCATCTTCATCATCGGCAGCGGCGTCGCCATGTTGCAGACGGCGGCCAACCCCTATGTGACCGCCCTCGGCCCAGAGCACTCGGCGCCATTCCGCCTCACTCTAGCGCAGACCTTCAACTCCATCGGCACGCTGCTTGCACCCATGGTGGCCAGCGCTGTCATTCTCAAACACAGCCAGCCCCTCTCTGCGGATGCTTTCGCAAAACTCGAACAAGCGGCCAAGATTG
Organism: uncultured Acidobacteriaceae bacterium; assembly: GCA_903842845.1. Classification (GTDB taxonomy): domain Bacteria; phylum Acidobacteriota; class Terriglobia; order Terriglobales; family Acidobacteriaceae; genus CAIMNN01. The sequence continues at coordinate 772 of CAIMNN010000447.1, forward strand.
CTTACCAGGTCGGCGTGGCAAGTACTGTCAAGGTGCCTTATCTGATCCTGGCCGGCGCGCTCGTACTGCTCGGTCTCGCAGTCAGCTTCCTCAATCTGCCTGCCATCACCAAAACGCAGGAATTCCGCCCCGCCAAAGAAGGCGACCCCCTGCTCTCACGTAGCATCTGGACTTATCGCCATACCGTCTTTGCTGCCATCGGCATCTTCCTCTATGTCGGTGTCGAGGTCGGCATGAACCAGTTCATCATCGGCTACCTGGCGTTGCCGCAGATTGTCGGCTTTACTCCGGCACAGGCCACCAACATGCTCTCCATTTACTGGGGCGGCATGCTCGCAGGCCGCATTCTCGGTTCACTCATTCTGACCAAGTTCAAGGCTGGCCCACTGCTCGGCATCTGCGGCACTCTCGGTGTCCTCAGCCTTGTCATCGCCATCTTCACAACCGGACATGTAGCCATGTACGCGGTCCTGGCTACCGGTCTGTGCAACTCCATCATGTTCCCGAACATCTTTGCCCTCGGTGTAGCCGGTCTCGGACCGATGACCAGCAAAGGCTCGGGCTTGATCACAACTGCTGTTGTCGGCGGAGCGCTCGTCCCCGTATTGCTCGGCAAGCTCACGGATAACTTCGGCTTCAACATCGCCGCGCTGCTCCCCATCGCTTGTTACCTCTTCATCGCCTACTTCGGCTATATCGGCCACAAGCAGCGGAAGACGGCCTGAGCGCGTAATTAGCTCTCAACCCCAAGGCCCTCCCCTGCGGAGGGCCTTCACTTTTGCCGCCACAAATCGTGCGCTCAAATGACGATTGCCAAATCGCATTCAGCTCTCTCCGTTCACTCCGCGCATTCAAGTCGCACACAAAAAATATTTTTTTTTTGATTTCGCACACCTTATCTGAAACACTGCGTCCATCGAGCGAATGGGTTTAAATTTACACCCGCTCAGCAAGACAGAAAGAGCAAGATGAAGCATCAACCGAAGCACCGCACAGCAAAATGGACACTCCTCCTCATCTGCGGGCTTTTTATTCTGCTCCTCTTTGTCCGCCTCGCCTTCTTCGTTCTCCACACCCGCAAGCCCGCCCACACGGAAGCCCGTCACAATCCGCCCGCTCAAACCACATATCAGTGGACCGACAGCTACAACGACGGCACCCCGGACTTCATGCGTCTCTCTGACCCGCGCGATGCTGAGGCCTTCCGCAGTTGGTTTACCTCCATCGCCGAGTTCGAAGCCGCAAAGCAGACGGCCGAGCTCCCGAGCGAGATTCAAGATTGCGCCGGGCTGCTGCGCTACTGCTACCGCGAAGCCTTGAAGCGGCACAACGACACATGGTTTGTGGAGACTGGAATGGTTGGCATGCGCCTGCCCGGCGAGATTCACGCGTGGCACTACCCCGATACGCCGCTCGGCGCAGGGCTTTTCCGCGTCACGCCCGGCCCCTTTGACCGCTCCACCATGACCACCGACTTCGCTCAATTCGCCGACGCCAAAACTCTGGTCGAACGCAACACCTACCCCGTCGGTCGCGACCTCCGTCAGGCCCGCCCCGGCGACCTCCTCTTCTTCCGCCAGTTCGGGCAAAGCTCGCCCTGGCACTCCATGATTCTCGTCGAAATTGACGGCCATCTCGGAGTCATCTATCACACCGGTCCAATCGGACACGGCCATGACGCCAAACCCGGCGAAGTCCGCCGCGTCCGTATCGAAGAACTTCTAGACCATCCACGCGCCGAGTGGCGCCCAGTCAACAGCAACCCAAATTTTCTCGGAATTTACAGGTGGAACATTCTCAGAGCCGACTAGCTCATTTAAGATGCGAACGGCACTGAATCCATGAAAAATTGGCACCCTACCTCGCCGCTAGTGCGGTGGAAAATGAGGCACAACAATATGAGCAAGCACTCTGCTCTCAGGCTCCTTATAAAAAGCGTCGCACTCGTCGCGCTCACCGCCGCGTCCTTCGCCGGCGCCGCCGAAAAGAACGACCCGCGCTCCTTCTCCCTCTCTACCACCGAGACTTTCTCCCCCGGTGAGACTGTCAAGATCCAGCTCTACGCGCACAATGAGCCCGCGCTTGAGTTCCGCGTCTACAAGGTCAAGGACGTCGAAAAGTTCTACACCCATCTCAAGGACCTGCACAGCTTCGGCACTACTTCCCACATGCCCGACGAGCAGATTGACGAAGAGACCTGGCTTGAGAAGATCCACGATTGGAAGTCGCGCCTCTGGCATCGCATCCGTTACTTCTTCCGCAACCAGTTCAACGACGAAGCACGCGATGACTTCCGCGAAGGCCAGGCAGGCCTCGGTAAAAAGACCGCCGTCACCGGCGTCAGCGAGTTCGCGCAGATTCCGCTGCTCAATGAATCGCAGCTCGTCGCCCGTTGGAAGCTCATCACGCCGCCGACATTGGTCAGCGAAACCCAGCGCCTGCCTATTGAAAACCTAAAGCAGGGTGTCTACCTCATCGAGGCCACCGACGGAACCTACAAGGCTTACACCATCGCCATCGTCACCCAGATGGCCCTCGTCGAGCGCGAGCGCAACAACACCGCCGAGCTTTACGTCGCCGACCGCAAGACCGGCGCGCCCATCGCCGATGCCGAACTCGCACTCTGGGCCAACTCCAAGCCGCAATCACGCGGCAACTCCGACGCCAACGGCTTCGCTACCCTCAAGACCAGCGACTACGTCGACACCGGCAACGGACACCCGAATCTCGACAACGTCCTCATCCTCGCCCACCACGGCGATGATGTCGCCGTCATCACTCCCTCCAACTACTACTGGGAAGACGACTCCACCTCCGGCAATCAGCTCAAGGCATACATCTATACGGACCGCCCCGTCTACCGTCCCGGCCACACCGTCCACATCAAGGCCGTTATTCGCCGCGAGAAAGACGACCAGTTCGTCCTGCCCACTGAAAAAACTATCCGTCTGCGCGTCACCGGCGACAGCGACAACGTCATCCTGCAAAAAGATCTCCCCGTCAGCGCGCACGGAACCATCTCAACCGACGTCACCCTCGCCAACGACGCAGCACTCGGCTACTACCGCGTTGAGGTCGTCGGCACGGACAACCGCGCTTACTACTCGCCCAGCGGCAACTTCTACGTTGAGGAATACAAGAAGCCCGAGTACAAGGTCACCGTCACGCCCGACAAGGACCGCGTCCTCCAGGGCGACAAGCTCAAGGCCGTCATCGAGGCCAAGTACTTCTTCGGCGAGCCCGTCGCCGGAGCCAAGGTCACCTACTCCATCCAGACCACCTATCACTACTGGTGGGATTACTACGACGAAGGCGACAATGCCAGCGCTGATGGCGAAGGCGGTGAAGGTGAAGGCGGCGACGCTGAAAACTCCGACGCCAACGCCTACTACGGCGGCACTGAAGAGGCTGAGAAGGAAGGCACGCTCGACGCCGATGGCCGCTTGACCGTCACGCTCCCCACCCGTGTTGAAGACAACGCGCACGATGTGGATTACCGCGTCGTCGCCCGCGTCACTGACGTCTCCAACCGCGAGGTCACCGGCTCCGGCAAGGTCCTCGCAACCTACGGCAGCTACCGCATCTCGGTCGAGCCAACCAGCTACGTCGCCGAGTCCGGCAAGCCCGTGCAGGTCAAGGTCACCGCAACCGACTACGACAACAAGCCCGTTCGCGCCTCCATCCACATCAACGCCGACCTGCAATGGTGGGCGAAAGATTCCTACAAGATGCAGGAAAAGCGCGTCACTAGTGCCGATGTCACCACCGGCGCAAACGGCAGCGCGATTGCAACGCTTAACCTCGGTAACAGCGGCGATTACCGCATCACCGCCTCGTCGAAAACTCCCGAAAACCGCACCGTCACCGACTACACATACGTCTGGCTCTGGGGCGGCGCAAGCGATTGGTACCGGCCCAACTCAAAGATCCAGCTCATCACCGATAAAAAAGTCTATGCCGTCGGCGACACCGCGCACCTCATCATGGTCAGCGACATGAAGGATGGTTACGCCGTCGTCACCACCGAGGGCAACAGCCTCCACGAGCGCAAACTCATCCACATTACCAGCGAAAGCCAGGCCTTCGACGTTCCCATCACCAGCAAAGCCGAGCCCAACGTCATCGTCACGGCAACCATCATCAAGGACGACAAACTGATGACCGCGCAAAAATCTCTGCGCGTGCCACCGGTCGCAGAAACGCTCTCCATCACCGCAACGCCATCGAAGCAAACCTTCCTCCCCGGCGAGAAGGGCAGCTTCGACGTCCTCATCAAAGACTCGAAGGGCAATCCCGTACAGGCGGACTTCAGCTTCGGCGAAGTCGATGAAGCCATCTACTCCATTCACCCGGATGAGTCTGGCGACATCGTCAAGTACTTCTACTCGCAAAAATATTTGTACCTCGACCCGCAAACCAGCTTCACCTTCTACTTCACCGGTGAAGCCGGACTCAAGAGCCCCATGCTCGCCAAACTCGGCGACGGTCTCTTCCACCCGCGCCTCGCTGAAGTAAAGCCCGGCAGCGACCTCGTCGTGCCCAAGGTCCGCAAGGCATTCCCTGACACCGCCTACTGGAACCCCAACCTCCGCACCGGCTCCGATGGCCACGCCAAGGTTGAGTTCAACTATCCTGACTCGCTCACAACGTGGCGCACCACCATTCGCGCCATGAGCGACGACGGCAAAGCCGGCGGCACCGTCACTCGCATCGTCGTCCGCAAAAACCTCATCGTCCGTCTCGCCGCGCCGCGCTTCTTCCGTCAGGGTGATGAGACGGTCGTCCGCGTCATCGCGCACAACTATCTGCAAAACACCAAGGACGTCACCTTCCAGCTCGATGTCAAAGGCCTCGACGTGCTCTCCGGCTCCACGCAGAAGATCACCATCCCGGCCCGCGGCGAAAGCTACGTCGACTGGCGCGTCCGTTCCACAACCATCGGCGACGCAGTGCTCACCGCCAAGGCTCTCTCCAACGAAGAGTCCGACGCGCTTGAGCAGACCATCCCCATCAAACCCTTCGGTGTAAAACAGTCGAAGTCCAGCTCCGGCAAGATCGACTCCGCTTCCACCGACGCCGGCGTTCCATACAGTTACCCCAGCGGCCCCGGGAACAATATTGACCCGGCGACGCGTGGCATCACCGTCTCGCTCTCGCCCTCCATAGCCGGAACCGTCTTCGACGCGCTCGACTACCTGACTGAATTCCCATACGGTTGCACCGAGCAGACCATGTCCGGCTTCCTGCCCGATGTCATCGTCGCTCAAAGCGTCGACAAGCTCCACCTCAAATCACCCATCGACCGGCCGACCCTCAACACCATGGTCAAATCCGGACTCGACCGCCTCTACAGCTACCAGCACGACGACGGCGGCTGGGGATGGTGGCCCGATGACCAGAGCCGCGTCTTCATGACCGCGTACGTCATCAGCGGAATGGCGCAGGCCAAAGCCGCCGGTTACGAAGTCGACGACAACAAACTGATGAACGGCCGCAACTGGCTCATCGCCATGCTCAAAAAGCACGACCGCATGTTGCCCAACCTCCGCGCTTACACCGTCTACGCCCTCGCCATCTCCGGCGGCGCGCCTGCCGACTCGCTCGACCAGGTCTACTCATCACGTAACGACCTCACCGATGAAGGCGTCGCCTTCGCCGGACTCGCCTTTGACGCCAGTAAAGACAAACGCGCTGACGAGATGGCCAAGTTGCTTGAGAAGTCCGCCAAGACCGACAACTCTGGCGCGCACTGGGATAGCTTCCGTGACGACCTGCTCGACTTCTACGGCGACAACTCCGCCGAGACCACGGCCTTCGCCATCGAGCTCCTTGTCGCGCGCGATCCCAACTCGCCGCTTCTGCCCAAGGCCGCCGAGTGGCTCGCAACCAACCGCCCATCCTCCTACTACTGGTACTCCACCAAGCAAACCGCGATGGTCGTCTACGGACTCACCCGCTACATGGAATCCAGCCACGAGTTGGGCCAATCCACTGACGTGCAGGTCTTCGTCGATGGCAAGCAGGTCGGCACACACCACTTCGCGCCCACCGACGCCTTCAACCCGCCTGTCCGCATCTTCATCCCGGCCTCGCAGCTCAACGCAAACGGCCAGGTCTCAGTCAAGAAATCCGGCCCTGGCGTCACCTACTGGTCTGTCGACAACCACTGGTACTCGCGCGACAAAAAGGAGTTCCACAACGGCCAGCTCAACCTCAACCTCACACGCGACTACTACACCCTGCGCAAAAAGCAGGACAAGCCAACCGACGCCATCACCTATGACCTCGTCCCGCTCACCGGCCCCGTCCACATCGGTGACATCATCGCCGTCAAGCTCTCGCTCAGCGGCACCAAGCAGGATTACCTCCTCACCGAGGACCCGATCCCTGCCGGCACCGAGTGGCTCGACCACCCCGAGCAGTACCACATCAACAGCAAACCTGATTGGTGGGGCTGGTGGTTCACACGTCGCGAATTCCACGACGACCGCGCCGCTTACTTTGAAACCGAGTACGGCGGTCAGCGCAACTTCGTGAACCTCCTCAAGGTCACCACCGCGGGCAAGTTCGTTGTCAGCCCCGCGCAATCCGGGCCCATGTACCAACCCAACATTCAAACCACTACCGAGCCGGCAACCGTGGAGGTGCTCCCGTGAAGAAAATAATTGACGCATTGTGCTCAACCATCACCACCGCCAAATGGTGGCTCATCGCCCAGCTCCTCCTCACGCCGGTTCTGCTCGCGCTCGGCATCGTCCTGCTTCGCATACCGGATGCAAAGGTCTGGCAGTTCGTGCTCTCGCTACTACTGGCCCTCTTGCTCCTCGGCGCGTTCCTCTGGTTGCAGACCGGCACGCTCCGCTCGCTCGTCGGCGGTGAAAAGCGCACCTCCTTCGTCCTTGCTATGCTCTGGTTGCTCGCCAGCGCTCTCTTTGCCTGGACGCTGGTCAACCTCGCATCGCACTGGGATGACAAGTTCGACCTCTACGCCGGCTACCTCAACTCGCGCCTGCCAGCAGGCCGTCTCCGCGCCGCATGGCTCACACGCGAGCACATCTCCACCTTCTTCACTTGGGTCGAGTGGTTCCTCACCTGGGTCGCCATTCCCGCGCTCATCATCCCCGTCGCCGCGCTCGATTCAGTCGACGGCATCCGTCTGCGCAAACTCGGCGAACTCAAATTCCTCAAAAAACTCTACGTCTGGCTCCCGGCTCTCCTCATCGCAATCCTCGTCGTGGTCTTCGACCGCTCACTCATCCTCACAATGCTCATCCTCTGCTTCGTCCTCTTCATACAGGCCGATTGGGCGCGCATCTTTTCCGTCTGGCGTAACTGGCGCTGGTGGCCCCTCATCCTAATCTGCGGCTACGCCTGGACCCACTGGATGCTCCGCGCATTTAATATGGATGTGCACGGCAGCGTCCGCGCTCAGGAGTTGGCAGTGGTCTGGAAAACAATTCTCGCTTACGGCATCGGAATCTTCTGCTGGGCAGCGCCCCTCGTCTGGGTCGCCGTCCTGCTCGCACGCAGCTTCAACAAAAAAGAAGAGTCAGTATAGATAAATCATGTGTCCCATCCATCGAGACTTTTCGAGAAAAAGATTTGCTCGATGGGTGGGATACAAATATCTCCGCGCAACTTGCACTCCTGATGAACAATAGATCTCCGCGCCAACTTGCCAACTCGCGCATAGCGCGTGCCAACTCGCCGCTTTATATTTTGAACTTTATGCCTAAAAGTAAAAGCTGGATGGATTACAAAAATCTCCGCTCTAACTCCGCCAGCTCCGCTAACTCCGCTATCTCCGCTAACTCCGCTAGCCCCGCTAACCGCTCTACCTCCGTCCAATCTCCTTCATCGCACTCTCCGGCAGCCCATTCCTAACCCAGCTCTCCACCTGCTTGCGCCCATAACGTTCAATCAACCGCGCCGCATACGCCGCCGCCTCACGATGCGCCGTCGCCGACTCGCGCTCCGTCGCCGCCGTCTTCAACAGCAAATTCAGATCATCCAGGGTCATCGTCGGCTCAGCGGCAATCCCCAAATCAGCGCCCGCCTCATCGCGCGACAGCAACTCCACCAATCCCTCATGCAGCCACAGCGGAGTCGACCTCGCCGCCACCGACTCCACGATCGCATGAAGAAACTCATGCCGCAGCGTCTTCCTCAACTGCTTCCGCGCCGACAAAATCGCCAGCGGCTGCGACGCAATAAAATTTCCTTCCGTAAACGCAGCAACCCATCCCGGCGCAAGCGTCGCATCGCGGAACGCCGTCGGCGACGGATACGCCCTCAGCGTTATCCGCAACTGATCCGAATTCACCAGCAATCCGCCGGCCCGCGACTCCGACTCGCCGTACGCAGCCTTCACCTCGCTCACATGCGCCGCGTCGTCCTCGCTCAGCGTCTCAATCGTCAGCCCGCCGGCTTGCTTCCTCTGCCACGCGCGCCCACTCTCTTCATCGCGCGCCTCGGCGCCAGGGAAGTACTCCGCCAGAATCCTCTCCGCGCTCAACCCTTCTGTGGCCATCTCCGCCGCGCCCGCCTGGCACAAACCCACGCCGTGCCCGCTCCCACGTCCGCTGAAGTGATAGTTGCCGTTCTCCTCGTGCACTTCAAACCACGTGCTCAGAATTTTCCCCCAACCATACGCGCGACCAATCGCGAGGCGAAAATCCTCGGCTGAAAACTCCTTCCCATCATTATTCGCAACAACACGCATCGTCAACACACGTGGCGACTCGCCCCGCTCCGCGCTTCCCACGCGACCCACCGTCAGATGCCGCCAACCCGGTGCAACCAGTCCTGCATTCGAGAGTGCCGCACTGATTTCATCTTTGGTTAAACTCGCCGCCCAACTCCGCGCTCCACCCGCCGAACAATATTTATCCGCATGCGAACTCAAGTACGCCTTGCTCACCGCCGCAGGCCAAATCTCTGATGGCTTCGCACTGCGCCCACCACAGTTCTGATTGAAATACGCATCCGCTTTCGCACCGTGGAACCACAGCGTCTCGCCCGCCGTCTCCATCGCCGCCGCATGTGCCGCCGCCGCGCGCGACGGGTTCCCATGCCAGTGCAGCAGTTGGCAGTGCGTCGAATCGCACAGGTCATACTCCGCATGCCCATGTCTCATGTGCAGCGCAAAACTCCGCACCACAACCGCCAGCGCCTTCAATGATTCATCCGTGTCCGCACTCGAACTCTCGCTCGCAACCACGCGTTCAACATACCGCTCCACAGGAATCGTCGCTGCCATCACCAGAACACCCTTGTGCGCCGTGATGCGCATCGGCAGCCTCGGCGTCTCACTCTCCTTGTGCGCCGCAATCGTTACCGGCCCGCTTATCTCCACAACCGGCGTATGCCGCGTCGGCCGTCCCTCAGCCGAGTAAACAACCTCATCGCCATCAGCCGTCAAAGTTATCGGCGTCTTGAAGCTTTCCGCATCGCACGCCTCGCACGCCGCAAACTGAGCCTTCGCTCCCGCAGCCGTCAGCGTCACGCTCTTGTCATGCCACAGAGTCCAGAATCCAACGCGCAACGTCGCCCTCGTCTGCGCGCTGAGTGCTGCGGATGCCAGGAGCACCAATGCGAATAAGGTTGATGATATGAACCTGATCTCTGATCTCTGTTCTCTGCTCTCTCTTGCAGGGGTGGGAATCAAATTGATTGCGGCTTGTTTCATTTCGACGTCCTCTTTCCAGCCAGCGGCGAACTCTTCAACACAATCCCCGCAATCTCGGCCGCATCCATTCCGCGCCCCGCCGGCAAATAAACAACAATCACCACATCGCCCGCGATACCCGCAAACCAACCATGCGTCTGATGCTGCCCACCCAACGCCGCCGTTCCCGTCTTACCCATCACCGGAACCCCGCCCATGCCCGCACCGCCCGCCATTCCATAACTCGCCGAGTTGCTCAGCCCCTCGCGCACCGTCTCTGCCGCAGTCGAACTCGGCGCTTTCTCCATCTCCAGCGCCAACCACCTATACGCCTCCGCCAACTCCAGCGGAGTCACCCTCACGCCATCCACTCCTAAAAACGCGAGCTTCGTCTTCTCCACACTCTCCGGCGCGCGGAACGCCGCACTCGCCTCATTCGCCGCTAATCCGCTCGGCGCAAGCACTCCGGTCTTGCGCAGCATCGCTTCCAACTCGTCCGGCCGCACATGCGCCGCGACCTCCGCAAAATAGCTGTTGCATGACCACGTCAACGCTTCGCTCGCATCCATCGGCGGCATCTGCGGATGCGAACAATTCAACCTGTGCCCCGCAACCGTCAGCTCTCTCGCGCACATTACATGCCGCGTCGGCTCCCACCGCCCTGCCGCAATCATCTGAAAAACCAACAGCGGCTTCAGCGTCGACCCCGGCTCCGCCAGCGTTCGCGCCGCATCATCCAAATGCGCCGCCGCAACCAGCTTTCCACTTTTTTTATCGATCACAACGATCCGCGCGCTCGGCTCCGTGCGCGCCGCCGCGTCAACGGCCTTCTGCCATGCGCTCTCTTCGCCACGCAGTGCACCTGCCGTCAAAAGCAAAATGGCGATGCAGCTCAACTTCGCATGCATCGCCATCCTAAGTGAATGTTTTTTCATCTCGCGCGGAATTCTTCGCCGCTCCTTCAAATATTACTGCGGCGCACGCTGCCCGTAAGGAATGTTGCCCTGGTAGGTCTTCACAAACTTCAGGAACGTGGGCAGGTTATCGCGGAAGGTCTTCATGTCACTCGTGCTCAGTGTCAAAGCCAGTACACGATAGCCTTCGTCGATGTACACAACCTCTTCGTATGCGTTCATCTTCTCGCGACTTTGGAACATATACGTCACGTGCTTTGCACTGCTCAACGGCAATGTGACCGGCTCCGCCTCACGCACAATCGCGCGCTTGAACCGCTGGCGGTAGCCGGCAATGTCCGACCGTATCAACGTGTCCGCGCTCACAAAGTCGTTGGTGTCGCGGTCCATCATGCTCGGGTCAATGTGGATAGCCGTTGCGTAGATCGTCGCGTCGGTGTCGTGCAGCGGATTCTTGATCAGCGAAACCTTCGACGTCTTCTCCGGCACATAATAAAGCAATCCGAAACCAGATGAGCGCCTCCAGCCTTGCGGTACATTGATCACCAAATGTCCTTCATACGTCATCTGCCGCATTGCGCTGCCGTAGTCGTGAACATCCTTCTGTTGCACCAGCACCATCGCGTCCACACCCTTGCCGGTGCCGTTGGCAAACTTGTATGTGCTGTGTGCAAGGTGCGTCGGCTCAACGGCCAGGTGGATATACGCCTCATGCCCAGGAGCAACACCAGGAACAATCAGTTGCGGTGACGCATAGTTCACGTCGCCCATCGCAACGTTGGTCGGATTGTCCGGCTGCCACAAGCGCCCGTTGTTCATCGGCTGTTCGATCGCCTTCAGCGTATCGCCCATTACCGCATTCGCGCTCGCCAGCGCAGGCTGATGCACGGCTGTGCCCAGGTCGCCCTCGGGTCGCACAGCAGTATTCAGTGTCTCCGGCGAATTCACCGCGCTACCTGTATCGCCGCTTGGCTTGTTGTAAGCTCCCGCCACCGGCGCGCTCACACCCACCCTCGTCTCGCCTTCAACAAACTTCGCGCCCACAAACCGCGGCTGCTCCACTGCATTTCCCGTATCGCCGCTCACCGCCACGCCCTTTGCTGAGGTCGGCTGCCGCACCGCCACGCCTGTGTCGCCGCTCGCCGCCAATCCTTTCGCTGACGCCGGCTGATTCACAGCGCTGCCTGTATCACCGCTCGCAGTCAATCCCTTCGCCGACGCTGGTTGATTCACCGCGCTGCCCGTGTCGCCGCTCGCCGCCAAACCCTTCAACGTCTCCGGCGAATTCACCGCACTGCCCGTATCGCCGTTTATCGCAGTGCCCTTCAGCGTCGCTGGCGAATTCACCGCCGAGCCTGTATCGCCGCTCGCCGCATTGCCCCTCGCAACAGAAGGTGGCGCAATCGCGCTTCCTGTATCGCCTTCGATCACGCGCGCGCCGTTCGTCATCGCCGGCGGATTCACCGCCGCTCCCGGCTCGCCGCTCACCGCGTTATCCATCTCTGTCGCCGGCTCGTTGACTGCATTGCCGGTATCGCCCTCTGCCTGCGTACCCTTCTTCACTTCTGGCTGGCTCACCGCCGCGCCCGTATCACCCTCAACCGGCTTCCCGCTGCTGTTTAATGTCGGCGCGCTCACCGCCGAACCCGGCTCTCCGTTCACCGCATTCGATGGCGCCGTCTTCGGCGTGCTCACCGCTGAGCCCGTATCGCCACTCACCGCATTCGCAGGATGCGTCACCGATGGCGCACTCACAGCCGCTCCCGTATCCCCACTCACTCCACTGTTAGGATGCGTGATCGACGGCGCGCTAACCGCTGCTCCGGGATTCCCGTTCACCGCAGCGCCACTCTCCGTCGCCTTGGGACTTTCGATCGCCTCGCCCGGCTCGTCCATCACCGTCGTTGAAAAGTTCGTCGTCGGCGCAGGAGTCATATTCGGCAGCGCATTTTCCTGCGTCCCGCTCGGCTTCGTGCTCTTCGGCTGCGTATCGCTTGCTTCTGGTGCGGGCAGGTCAAGCGCGGAACCAACGCTCCCCTTCTTCGGACCCTGTACAACGTTCCCCGAACCTATCGGCGTTATCGCCGATCCAATATTCCCCTTCACCGTCGTCGTGCCGCCACTGCCAGAACCGATCGGCGTTATCGCCGAACCAATATTCCCCTTCACCGTTGCAGGACCGCTGTTCGTCGTCCCCACCGGCGTTATCGCCGAACCAATATTCCCACTCGCCCCTGCCGGA
>CAIMNN010000448.1 GCA_903842845.1 uncultured Acidobacteriaceae bacterium
CGATGACGGCCGAGCGGGCCGAGGCGGAGTTCCTGCGCCGGTTCCACGCGCTCAGCAATGCGCGCAGAGTTTCGAGCTGGATGGCCAGCGCGTTTCCGAACCCGAATTCAAGCAGATAGGAGTAGGCGACATGTACAGCGACGCATTGACGTTCACTGCTTTCATCACGGTCTGCGGATTGGCAATCATCGGCGCTATTTGGATCGCCAGTTCGATCAGGGCGATGCTTCTCAAGCGCCGCATGGACCGGCTCACCCGCATGGACAGACATCACGTTGCCGTATACGACCGAGCGTATGAACTCCCATTCGAACTCGATAGGGCTCTGGCCAATGGAAAGCCTGTTTCCCGTAGTGTTGTCGATCTTCAGGAGATCGAACTACTGGAATCGCTCTTCATGAGGAGCTGACATGGAAGTTCGCGTCTTGTTGAAGATTTGCGAGGCTTGTGGAGCGTTCTTTTATCGCGCACACGAACAGGACGGAAGTTATTGCCGGGATTGCACCGAGTTGCTCAAGCATTTCCCTACCACCGAAACCCGTAAGCGCCGTGGGCGTCCAGTGAAAAAGGCCGGTAAGAAATGAACCTTCGGATACATCCACGCTTGCCTCGCATATCTCGGATCGCTGTGAAAACGCAAGCGGCTCTTACCAAGCCCTCTCCGCGCACGTCACCCAGATCGGGACCTCGCCAAGCGGTGCAAACTCCAGAGCTTGATCTTTATTTTCTGCGGGCGCACACACACGGCATGTTGCGGCGGTACTTGTATACCAGCCTGCAAACCTGCCGGATCGGTAGCACACTCGATACCCCGATAGGACGTGGATGGGTAACCAGCCGTCCCATTGTGACTTTTGAGGACGCGCTCATCTTCGTGCATGACATGGAGCGGGCTATTGCATCCCTGCCATCACTTGACCGCGACGTACTCACCCGCGTGGTGCTTCAGGAGTGGACACACGAAGAAACGGGCACACTCCTGGGCATGTGTACGCGCACGGTTGCTTCCCGACTCGCAAAGGCTTTAGACCTCCTTTCACAAAAGCTGATCTCCATGGAGCTTCTGATACTTCCCGAAGCTGCTTAACCACCACCCTCCAACCCCAATAAATGACCAAAGAAAGGAAGTTATGACGGAGCACAAAGCCAAGTTCAAATTCGGAGCCAAGGTGAGAGAGACGATCACCGGCTTCTCAGGAACGGTGACCGGATTCACCACCTACATCACCGGCTGCACGCAATACCTTGTTCAGCCCGCGATGAAGGAAAGCGGAGACTTCCAAGAGCCGCGCTGGTGGGACGAAGACCGTCTGGAAGTGACCGCTGCCGACCCCATCAACCTTCAACCCAAGAAGAATGGAGCGGACCTCCCGGCTCCGATCCGCTAAGAATCACAACCTCACCCTCCAACCCGTTTCCGGCGAACACCGGAAGAAGTAGGAACGATGACCGAAATTTTGCAAGAAGAGACTCCAGTGAAATCGAGGGCTGTGATAAGCCTCAGTCACCTTCAGCACGCTCTCAAGGCGGTGGAACCGGCCATCCCTTCAGGGAATTCTACGATTCCGGTTCTTCAGTCGATTCGCATCGAGCAGCTCGAACAAGGCCTCTCGGTTGAGGCTACAGACCTAACTCTGGCGATTCGCGCGCTGGCCCCGCTGACCACAACGCTCAGCAGGC
>CAIMNN010000449.1 GCA_903842845.1 uncultured Acidobacteriaceae bacterium
CCGGCATCATGATCATCCTCGGCTACGTAGAGGTCTTCGTCATGATTGTCTGCATAGTCGGAATCGCCACTACACTCGCATATTGGGCCTTCCGCTCGATCTTCAGCCGTTCTCGAAGCAGTTAACCCTGAAAAGCCCACGCAGAAATTTGATTAAACTGCTAGCAGTGAAAGGCAGGAACAATGACCGACAAAGTCCGCCCCTATTTCTTTTACGATGTAGCCATCTCCATCTGCACCACCTGCCTCAAACGCATTGAGGCCAAAATTGTTTTCGAGGACGGCAAGGTGTGGATGCTCAAGCGCTGCCTGGAGCATGGGCAGGAGCGCGTCCTTGTCGCCGACGACATTGAATACTACCGCCGCGCGCGCGAGGTCTTCGTCAAGATTCCCGAGCAGCCGATGGTCTGCAACACCGGCATCAAATACAACTGCCCCTACGATTGCGGCCTTTGCCCCGACCACGAGCAGCACAGTTGCATCACGCTCATTGAGATCGCCGACGCCTGCAATCTGACCTGCCCAATCTGCTACGCGTCAAGCGGCCAGCACCGGACCGAGTTCCGCACACTTGAGCAGATTGAAGCGATGCTCGATTGCGTTGTTCGCAACGAGAAGGAGCCCGACGTCGTACAGATCTCCGGCGGCGAGCCGACGCTGCATCCGGATTTCTTCAAGGTGCTCGACATGTGCAAGGCGCGGCCCATCCGCCATCTGATGGTGAACACCAACGGCCTTCGCATTGCGCAGGACGAGGAGTTCGTCAAGCGACTCGCCAGCTACATGCCGATGTTTGAAATTTATTTGCAATTCGACAGCTTCGAGCGTGAGGCCTTGATGAAGCTGCGCGGCGCTGACCTGCGCCAGGTGCGCGAGAAGGCAATTGAACGGTTGAACAAATACGGCATCAGCACCACGCTCGTCGTCACGGTTGAGCGCGGCGTCAACGACGGCGAACTCGGCAAGATAATCGACTTCGCGCTCACGCAGCCGGCCATCCGCGGAATTACTTTCCAACCAGTGCAGCAGGCGGGGCGCGTCATCGGCTTCAACTCTGCTGAGAACCGGCTCACGCTCACCGAGGTGCGGCGCAGAATTCTCGAACAGACATCAGTCTTCCGCCCCGAGGACATCATCCCCGTGCCGTGCCATCCCGACGCGCTCGCAATGGCTTACGCGCTCAAGCTCGGCGGCAAGGTCACGCCGCTCACCGGCATGATCGAGCCAGACGTGCTCATCAACGGCGCGAAGAACACAATCGTCTATGAGCAGGAGCCAGGCCTGCGCGACCACATCTTCAAGCTCTTCTCGACCAACCACTCGCCCAGCTCGCAGGCCAGCACGCTGCGCGAGTTGTTGTGCTGTTTGCCTAAGATATTTCTGCCCAAGGATATCGGCTACAAGAATCTCTTCCGCATCCTCATTGTGCAGTTCATTGATGCCGAAGCGTTCGACGTGCGCAGCGTCAAGAAAAGCTGCATCCACATCGCGCATCCAGATGGCAAGCGCATCATTCCGTTTGATACGTTCAATATGTTCTATCGCGGCGAGCTTGAGCACACGCGGCTAGCGGCGTTGCGCGGACTTGAAGTGGAACCGGCAATCGCAAAATAAAACTACGGGCTTTTCCCGCAGAGGGAAAAGCCCGAAGTTGATCTGGAATGAACTTATTTCTTCGCTGGCGGCTCGATAGGTGCAGCCATGAAGTAGACATAAACCAATAGCGCCACGCCGACCAGGCCGGGAATCAAGCCGATGAATTTTTGTGGTCCGTCGCCACCGGCGAATCCGAGAAAGATGCACAATGCAATGCCCACGCCGATGTTGATCAGTCCGCCGACCTTCATACCTTCGCGCTTTTTTACCTGTTCCTGATAGTTCTGCTGCTCCAGCAGTTCCATTGCGGACTTCGCGCCGTCGGTTGAGGATTCGGCGATGCGGCGCAGCGTCTCAGAGCGGTAAAACGCCTCGCGCTCTTTGCGACGGCTCTCAAGCCATATTGTGGTTGGTAAAAAGATTCCGAAGAGTGCGACTGCTCCGATTGCCAGAAATGCCCAAAGTCCAAGCATGGTTGTTCTCCTTCAAGGGTTCAAATTGCCTTACGTATGTGATGACCATATGCCTCACCCCATGGTTGCATTTTTTTTAAAAAATCTTTTACTCAACAAAATGCAACCGGTCGCCGCCTGACGTAGTCTTAGGTTGCAGAAGGAAGCTGGCACCATGAACGCACCTGCGCAGGACAAAAATGCCGGAAGCGAGCTGGATCTGGATCTAGTCGCAGTCGAGCGCGTCGTCGCGGGTGATAATGCGGCCTTCGAAGATATAGTCCGCCGCTGGCAGGGGCCGCTCATTAATATGGCCTGGCGCTACACGCGCGACCGTGGCCGTGCGGAAGAGTTGGCGCAAGAGGTCTTTCTACGCGCGTGGCGCAACCTGCCAAGCTGGCGCGGCGATGCAAAATTCTCGAGCTGGCTGTTCGCCTTGGCTGCTAATTTATTCCGCACCGAGCTCAAGCGTTACCCGACAGTCACCGCGCCTATAGATTCCATCCCCGAGCCCGCTGCTTCCACAGAGCTTGAATCAGAGTTCCTCAACGCATCCGAGCAGGACTCAGTTCGCCGCGCAGTTCTCGCTCTGCCAATGCGTTACCGCGAGCCGATGCTGCTTTTCTACTTTCACGAAATGGACCTCGCACAGACCTCGCGGACACTCAAAATTCCTGAAGGCACGCTCAAGGCGCGACTCAGCCGCGGACGCGATATATTACGACGAAGATTTCCCGCATTGGAACACACAGGCAACAAACCAATAATGGCAAACTTGAAAGAGGAGGTGGCACGATGAACAACGATTTCAAAACCCGGCCCGACAACACGCTTGATCACGTGCTCGCTACCGAAGAGCCGCTCGTTCCCAGCTCCGGCTTTGCTGCCTCCGTCATGGAGCGCATCACCGATGAGGCCGTGCGTGCACACAAGCCCATCAAATTCCCCTGGCGTCGCGTATTGCCTGGCATGATATTGCTTGTCCCCGGCCTCGCATATATGGTTTTACAGCTCGTTAAGACCCTCATCGCTGCCAGTGCAACACAGGCCGAGCCTTCAGCTCCGTTCATCGCAACGGCCATTGCACTCAACCCACAGTATCTCCAGATGCTGCTTTGGCTTGCCGCTGCCGCCGCGCTCACTTTCATCACATGGAGAATTACCCAGCGACTTGTTGGTCTTCGCTAACTTTGCCCTGCCGCTGAAAAACTCTGAATGTTAGACTAAAAGAGTCCGTATTTCAGCAAAATTTAGCAGGGAGTTGAACCGCATGACAACAGCAACACTTGAAGTTACTGACTACAAAGTAGCCGACCTATCGCTTGCCGATTGGGGCCGCAAAGAGATCACAATCGCCGAGCAGGAGATGCCCGGCTTGGTGAGCATCCGCAACAAGTACGCCGCGGCCAAGCCGCTCAAGGGCGTGCGCATCACCGGCTCGCTTCACATGACCATCCAGACCGCGGTGCTGATCGAGACGCTGACCAGCCTCGGCGCCGAGGTTCGCTGGGCAAGCTGCAACATCTTCTCCACGCAGGACCATGCCGCAGCGGCCATCGCTGCCTCCGGCGTTCCAGTTTTCGCATGGAAGGGCGAATCCCTCGAAGAGTACTGGGAGTGCACCTACCACGCCCTCAATCACAAGGGCGGCAAAGGGCCCGAACTGGTCGTCGATGACGGCGGCGATGTAACGCTCCTCATCCACAAAGGCTACGAGCTTGAGAACGGCGACAAGTGGGTCGACTCACCCTCGGGCAGTCACGAAGAGAAGGTCATCAAGGATCTACTCAAGCGCGTTCACGCTGAAGACCCGCAGCACTGGCACAAGGTCGTCAAGGATTGGCGCGGCGTCAGCGAAGAGACGACAACCGGCGTTCACCGCCTGTACAAGATGATGGAGCAGGGCAAACTGCTCGTCCCCGCCATCAACGTCAACGACTCGGTCACCAAGTCAAAGTTCGACAATCTCTACGGCTGCCGCGAGTCGCTCGCCGACGGCATCAAGCGTGCAACTGACGTGATGGTCGCCGGCAAGGTCGCAGTCATCTGCGGTTACGGCGATGTGGGCAAGGGTTCATCGCACTCACTGCGCGGAATGGGCGCACGCGTCATCGTCACTGAGATCGACCCCATCAACGCGCTTCAGGCCGCGATGGAAGGTTTTGAGGTCACGACTATTGAAGACACGCTCGGCCGCGGCGACATCTACGTCACCTGCACCGGCAACGTGGACATCATCACTCTCGAGCACATGAAGAAGATGAAGGACCAGGCCATCGTCTGCAACATTGGCCACTTCGACAACGAGATCCAGATGGACCGCCTGAACGAAGAGAAAGGCGTGAAGAAGCTCAACATCAAGCCGCAGGTCGACCAGTACACATTCCCGACCGGCAACAGCATCTTCGTTCTTGCGGAAGGCCGCTTGGTCAACCTTGGTTGCGCCACCGGGCATCCGAGCTTTGTGATGAGCAACAGCTTCGCCAACCAGACACTCGCGCAGCTCGACCTCTGGGCAAACAAGGACACGTATAAGGTCGGCGTCTACGTGCTGCCCAAGAAGCTGGACGAAGAAGTCGCGCGCTTGCACCTGGAGAAGATCGGCGTCAAGCTGACGACTCTCTCCAAGCGCCAGGCCGACTACATCGGCGTTGCGCCCGAAGGCCCCTACAAGCCCGAGCACTACCGCTACTAAAAGACAGGGATAAGGGACTAGAAGACCAAACGGCAGAGCTTAATAGGCTCTGCCGTTTTCACATTGAATAATAATCCGCAACTAAATTTTTGTTCCGGTTGTTGTCTGTTTTGTTGACGCCGAGAAAAATTGATTACGTGGTCCGAAGTTAAAACTCAAAGTCGGCAGCAGCGCGTTGTGACTCGCGAACTTTGGCACCGTTGAATAATAGTTATCTAGCAGTGAGATGGTCATAGAAAGCCGCTGCGTGATGCGCATGTCATACTGCGCCACTGCGGATGCATGGCCATACTGAAGCGTGTTGCTTGCGGGCAAAAATCCTTTGAAATTCAGCAGAAGTGTGTTGCGGGTCGATTGCGGCTTGCTCCCGGGCTTCCAGACCCAAAGAACGTAAGCCCTCAATCCTTCATTCCATGTGGTTTTCTTTGAGTAGAGTGATTGATTGTCGATCTGCGCTGCAACACCAAGCATCAGTTGCTGTGTCTGCTTCAATGTATCGCGGGTGTGGAATGTTTGCGTCGTCGGCGCCCTGTAGTTGTAACTCTTCGCGCCGGGCCACAGCGCGAAAAAGCCGAACTCCGGCTCAAAGTCATATACGATGCCCTGCGCAACCGAATGGCTCATGCTGCCGCCAAAGAAGGTGTGCGCTCCATGCATCATGTCGCTCATGTTCAGGACTTCACCCGAGTAAGCGGGAACCTGCGATAGAGTGCCG
>CAIMNN010000450.1 GCA_903842845.1 uncultured Acidobacteriaceae bacterium
CGGCTCAATCCGCCGAAAGACAAATCGCGCTGCAGTCCATTGCCATGAGGCAATGGGTAAACGTCGAACCCATCCAGACGGTCACCCCGCCGAATTTTAAGATTGTCCCCGAAGTCAGTTTGGAGTTTAAGGTTCTTAATAAGACCGACTATCTGATTACGATTAAAAAGATCGTGGCTGAATCGTTCCACGGCGGAAAGGCTAGGATATTTACGGTCTCTTGTGATGTTCCGGTCCCCCCAGGAAAAAGCAGTGTGGATGGCGGGCACCCGTTTTACGTGACTGCTTTCGTGAATAGGGGTGCATGGGATACCGATGGTGCACTCATTTTTGTGGGCGGCGAAGTAACCTATTTGGATTGCATGGAGATCGAGCGAACCCAGACCTTTCGAGACTTGTTTCAGGGATACGGGGACGGGAGGCTCCTTAGGAAGAATCCTTCTGGAATTGTGCCAGAAGTTACCGATTACAAGGGCGAAGAGGCAAATTTAGAGCAGCCGATGAAGCAGTCGTTTTCGTGGTTTCAGAGAAAGGCCAAAGAAGCGCCCAAGGCAAAATAGGACACTACCGAATGAGGCGCCGCGCTGGGGTGCACAGGATCGTACACCCCAGCGCGGTGCCTATTTCAGCAGCCGAATAAACGAAGCGGGTTCGCCGGACGTGTTGATGTGCGCCCTGGCCGTGATGCCCGTAGGGGGTACTCGATACGCGGTACCGGCTGGCAACTTACGCAGGTGCCGGCCAAACAGCATGTCGACGTCTCCATCGGTGGCGATCCAGATTTCCTCAACTCCAGCAGGCGTACTGGTTGGCCGCGTCATTGCCATTTCTGAAGACATATCGACTCGAGTCACGGAAGTATATTGGCTGAGGCCGTCTTCTTTGCTCGCCAGGGTGTGCTCTGTGTCTACCCAGTCCGCTGTCCTGGCGGGG
The DNA here is from genome assembly GCA_903842845.1 of uncultured Acidobacteriaceae bacterium. GTDB lineage: Bacteria > Acidobacteriota > Terriglobia > Terriglobales > Acidobacteriaceae > CAIMNN01. The sequence continues at coordinate 934 of CAIMNN010000450.1, forward strand.
CCACTGCGATGGTCGATCACACTCAAGCTCGAGGCGGGTGTGGACCCCTCGGGCAGCTTTTCGCCCACGATGTAAAAGGTCATGTAGTCGCTCCCCGCGGTGATCTCGTACTTGACTCCGGGAGGGACGATGACCACTTTATCACGCGACAGCGGAATGGTTTTACCGCCGGAGGTGATGAGGCCGTCCCCTGAATTGACGATGAAGATATCCTGAATATCCGACGGTTCGCCAGGGGTAGGGTGCGCCTTCGAGTATGGTTCGAGCATACCGAAGCGGACCATGGCGGCATTCGAGAGCACTGCGCCAGTACGAGTCGGATGCAGGGGGTCGGAACCGGAAAGCGAAGTGAGCATGTCCCGCACATACATGTTCCCGTACCTGATCTGCGGGAAAGCGTCGTGCCAGTTCACGGTGTACATCGCCACATCCTGCTCGGTGGGCAGGTCAAGTGGCCGGTTCTCTAACCGGGAGTAGTTATCCACCAGAGGAAGGCCCCTTGCAATAATTGAAGTGTTTTCGGCTGGCCGGTCGATCGGACCGAGATACAGAATCTTCGTCATTCGATCAGTGAGATTGAGGTTGCTGTGCGCAGTAACTCCGTCCGGCGGAATGCGATAAGCCTGACCGGGGCGCAGAGGCAGCAATCTCTTACCCAAAGAGAGGGTCGTCACTCCTTCGACTTGGATCCATACTTCCTCGCCAGGATGGCTATGGGGCTGCGGCATGCTGTAGGGCGACATGGAGCAGAAAGTCATTGGCGGGAAGGTTCTTCTGGTATCCGGGCCTGCAGCGACCATGTCACAACTGTGCGTCCAGTGTGCTCCGAACACCCGGTCGTTGTCGTACCTGTTCACGACCTCGAAGGCGGGAATCTTGAAGCTAGCGGGAAGCGGCTCGGTTCGGACATAGAAGACCATGGGAACCCTGCCGGTGTTGGTCAGGGTGAAATCGACGTCTGGCGTAAGTTGGAAGTAGGAGCCTGACGCAACAGGGTAGGTCTTTCCGTTAACCGTGATTGTTCCCGCACCTTCGACATCGATGAGGGCTTCGCGCCTGCCAGCCTGCATTCGTCCTGTTGCAGTCGCACCGGCCTCCAGGGTAGCGCGGCTGACAGCGATCATCACCGATAGCACGGCTCCCTTCGTGACAGGGCGCATCATATCGCCCGCTCCACGCGGGGTCAGTATGTCGTAGAACACCATCGCACCGTATTCGGTTCGTGGCGTAGAGTTGCGATAGTCGTTGACGAACATATCTATGTCGGGATCCGACTTGGGATCGACCGGCGAGGGATTAAGCGCATCTTCGTGTACAGAGGGCTGAGAAGCGGCGCTGGGTCTGGATGGCTGCTGGGCGAAAAGGGACGAAACAAGGCCGAGCATGAGAATAACGCTTACAGAAGTGATCTTCATTGAATCTCCTGGTTACTTTCCGCGGGACAGCAATCCCCCACGAGAATCCGCCAGCAAGTCTATCCCAAAGATGCGTAGTCTTGGGTAAATTTTTCACATGCCTGGAACTAACCGAAACACATGATTTCCGGGCTTATGTGCTGGCCCAGCACTTGAGGGACTGGCAGCGGGAGACGGTTTATGGACGGCCTGGCGATTGGATGTTTGCCGCGCAGGACTCGGTGATGCAGGCTTTGCAGCCCGGATATTGGACCGTTCAATAGGATATAGGGGATCGAAA
>CAIMNN010000451.1 GCA_903842845.1 uncultured Acidobacteriaceae bacterium
AAGAATTATTTTGACCATTCGACGCCGGCGTACCCGGGGCGCATTCCGCCGTTCCGTCGCAACGAATTTGGATTTACGAATGGCGGGCCGGTTTATATTCCGCATGTGTTCGATGGACGCAAGTCGACTTACTACTTTACTCAGTACCAGGGATTCCGGCAGGTGCTGGGAACGACGCAGGTGATGCCGGTGCCATCGGATGCGCAACGGCCGCAGGGCGGGTCGAATATTGTAAGCGACACGTTGAAATTTGCTGACAAGACGACGGACACGTTGTTGATACCGGTGAACGCGCAGATTGCGGCGATACTGGCGCGGTATCCGAAGGCGAATTACTCGACGGGGACGTACGGCGCGAACACGTATGCGACGGCGTCGCCGGTTGCAACGAATGCCGACCAGTTCTCGTTGCGGTTGGACCACAAGTTTTCAGTGGCGAACCAATTTCTTGCGCGGTTCAATATGGATGATCTGAACGGTCCGACGACGAACCCGGACCAGACGGCGATTGACCCGAGCTTTGGCGTGAGTTTCTTTGACCGGCAGCGGAATGTGTTGGGGACGCTGACGACAACGCTGACGCCGAAGCTGACGCTTGTGTCGTCGCTTTCAATAACGCGCACGATGCCGGGCTTCCCGACGCCGAACCACACGGACCCGGCGGTGAAGTTCAACGATGGATTGTTTGAGGCGTTTAACGGCACCGGCGGTACGGTGATACAGGCGTTCAGCAATCTGTTTCAAGAGCAGGAGAACCTGAGCTACCAGCGCGGGCGGCACACATTCAAGGTGGGCTTTGAGGTGCGCGTGAATGCGGACACGACGTACTTCGGCATGAGCCCGAACGGCGATTATGATTTTGGCGGCGGCGCGGCGTACGCGACGGTGCCGATCGCATCGGTGAGCGGGAACCATGATGTGCATGTGGGCGACCAGTTGCCGGATACGCTGTCGTCATTTTTGTCGGGCTCGCCGTTTGATTACAACGTGGCGGTTGCGCCGCCGGAGATTTCGGGCGGCACGCACATTGGGCCGGCGGCAATCAACCGCAACAACTTCAACGCGTATTTTGAAGACACGTGGAAGGCGCGGCCGAATTTGACGGTTGAGTACGGAGTGCGGTGGGAGTACTACTCGCCGATAACGGAGCGCGCGCACCGGACGGCGTCATTCCGCATGGTGGATGGGACGCTGCGTTATGTTGTGAATCCGCAGCCGGGATATCAGACGACGCTGAAGGCGTGGGCACCGCGGTTGCAGGTGTCGTGGGAGCCGAAGAAAAATTTCACGGTGCGCACTGGCGTTGCGGTGACGACGATACCGCCGAATATCTGGCTGGATAATTATCTGACCGGGCAGGCGCCGTTTGTGATCTATCCGCGTCGGCTTTCTTCGTCGAGTGCGCCGCTTGAATATGGATTCACGATTACGCCTGCGATGCTGCCGACTATCTACGACCTGAACGGGAACAGCATACTTGCCAAGGGGACGAGCAAGATCCCTTCGAACACAGTGATGGATGTTGACCGCTTTGAGACGGAGTCAACGGTGTTGACGGGGTCGAGTGCAGCGAGCGTGCTGAGCCTTGCGGGCATTGAGGCGAATTTTTGTAACGGGACGTTGTACACGTGGACATTGGGATTGGAGCGGAAGTTTGCAAACCTGACTGCGGACCTGGGATATGTGGGGACGACGGCGGAGAAGTTGCCGCGCGTAAGTTTTCCGAATGCGTATCCGGGAGCTTGGCCGGGGTTTGCGCCATACACCAATTTTGACGGATCGGGAAACCCGGTGAGCGGCTTCGGCGTGATGCAGGTGATAACGAACGACACGCACTCGAATTACAACGCGTTGCAGGCATCGCTCTCGGGGACAGTCGGGCATGGTGGGCCGGGATTGCAGGCGTCATACACGTGGAGCCGGTCGATAGACACCACCTCGCTGGTGATGGGCGGCACGGGCGCGACGGGAGCGGTGGCGACGGGATTTGCGCAGGATCCCACAAACATGCGCGCGGAGAAGGGGCCGTCGTCGTTTGATGTTGCGCATGGGTTTGGATTGAGTGTGGCGCAGGACCTGCACATGGATAGCGCACGGATGCTCTCGGTGGTGCCGAAAAAATTGACGTATGGGTGGGAGCTGCTTTCAATCTCGTCGATCTCGTCGGGCGCGCCATTCACGGTGTTCTCAGGCGTGCAGCAGACGGGCGCGGGCGACAACGGCACAAACCGTCCGGACCAGATCGCGAAGCCGCATCTATCCACGTCGCGCAAGAACCGTGCGGATTATTTTGGAATGGGCGAACTGAACGCGGAGGCGTACTTCAATATTCCTGTGCATGTGGCGGGTGGAACAGGACCGAACCAGGGAGTGTTTGGAACGCTGGGGCGGAACACGTTCCGTGGACCGGCGTTTTACAACTTTGATTTTGCGCTGATAAAAGATACGCCGTTCGGCCGCAGGCAATCGGGCGCGGAAAAAGTGGATGTGCAGTTCCGCGGCGAGTTCTTCAACCTGTTCAATATTGTGAATATGGGTTTGCCGTCGAATACTTTGACGGGCGCTGGGTTTGGGCTGATATCGAGGACGGCGGGGAACTCGCGGCAGATACAGCTTTCGCTGAAGTTTATCTATTGAATTTTTGTGAAGGGCTATTTTGAGTTTATTAAAGGCAGATGCACGGTGAAATTCGAGCCGACTTCCAAAGTGGAGGTTACGGTAATGCTGCCGTTGCATTGCTCTGCGATCCACTTTGCGATTGAGAGGCCGAGGCCGGTTCCGCCTATCTCTCGTGAGCGGACCTTGTCGGCGCGCCAGAAGCGGTCGAAGATGTGGGGAAGGTTTTCCTGCGCGATGCCGATGCCGGTATCGATGAGCTCGATCACGGCGAACGTGGGCTCTTGAGAGAGCTTGAGGGTGACAGTGCCCATTTTCGGCGTGTACTTGATGGCATTGTCGACCAAGATCACAAAGAGTTCGCGCAGCGATGCATCCTCGCCCAATATGTAAATCGGGTTTGGTTGCAACTGAGCCTTGAACTTGATGTGCTTCTTGCGAGCGAGGGGCTTGGCGCTGACAGCGATCTCATTGAGCAGTGAGGTCAGGTCGATGCTCGTGAGACGGAGCTGGTTTGTGCCGGAGTCGGCCCTCGCAAGCTCGAGGAGCCTGTCAACAAGCGCTGAGGTGCGATTGGTCTCGCGCAGAATTTTGCGCAAGGCGTCGAGAAGTTCTTCCTGCGTGCGCTCGCGGCGCAGAGTGTACTCCGCCGCTGTTTGAATGAGCGTGAGCGGCGCGCGCAGTTCGTGCGAGGCGTCGGCCGTGAACTGGGTCAGTCGGTTGACGGAGAGCTCGATTCTTTCGAGCATCGCATTCAATGTAAGCGAGAGTGTTTGCAACTCATCGCGCGGCTTGGGAACGGAGAGACGCGCAGTGAGATTATCTGCGCCTATGGCGCGCGCTTCGCGATTGATCTGTTCGACCGGCGACATTGCCCTGCCGCTGAGCCAGAAACCCGCGGCGGCCAGCAGCAGCAGCAGGACTGGAATCGAGATACACAAGAGCTGGCCGAAATCAGTGAGCGATTCATCGAAGCTGCGCAACGGTTCTGCGACTTGAATGGTAAAGATGCTTTGGTTGATCTGAATGCCGCGTGCACCGAGCCGGACCCTGGTGCCGCTCGGAGCGGAGTCTCGATAGACGGGTTTTTCACCGGGCATCAAACGCGGCGCGATACGCAGATTGTGCCTGGCAATTGCCGGTGATTCAAAAAGCAGCTTTCCCTGCGCGTCGTAGATTTGGAAGAGGCCACCGCCGAGTGGCAGCTCCGGGCCGTTGGTCAGTTCTTTCTGCAACTCGGGGATGGCGTTGTCACCACGCGCCTGAAAGTACTGCTCCACCCCGAGCGACTTTCGGAAGAGCTCCTCGTCGATGCCCTGATACATGCTTGCGCGCATCGCGATCCAACTGCCGACAGCCAGTGCGATAAGGATGGGAGCCGCGCTGAGAAAGTACCAGGCTGCGATGCGAAAGCGAATAGAGAAGATGGTGATCATCCCGGGTCTCTCAAGCTGTAGCCGAGGCCGCGTTCAGTGTGGATGAGCTTTTTGAATTCCGGCGGGTCGACCTTGCGGCGCAGGAACTGCATGAAGACGTCAAGATTATTGTCACTGGCGCCGCGCTCGGCCCAGACATTATTGACGATGTGATCGCGCGTGACCACGCGGCCAGCAGAACGCAGCAGACATTCAAGGATTGAGAATTCGGTTCGGGTCAGGTTCAGGAGCGTGCTGCCACGCCAAACCTCGTGCCGGGCGATATCCATGGTCAGGTCGGCGAAGCGGAGGTTGGAGTTCTGCGCGGAGTTGCTCAGACGGGTGCGCGCGCGGAGCCTTGCAACCAGGACTTCAAAAGAGAACGGCTTGGTGAGGTAGTCGTCAGCGCCTGCATCGAGGCCGCGAACAATATCCTCGGCGGAGTCTCTTCCGGTGAGCAGGAGGATGGGGGTGCGAATTTTGAGGAAGCGGAGCCGCTTGGTGACCTCAAGGCCGTTGAGGAAAGGAAGCATGACGTCGAGGACGATGATGTCGAAGGCGGAGAGCTCGGCGGCTTTGAAGCCGGAGGCGCCGTCAAAGCAGAGCTTGACGGAGTAGCCTTCTTCCTCGAGTCCCTTGCGGAGGTACTCGGCCACATCTCGATCATCTTCGACCAGCAGGAGCCGCATCACGTCAACCACCTCACAGCATGAAGCGCAAAGCTGAAAATTACCTGAAGGGGCGGTGCGCCGTGAAGCGAACACGGAACCTACCGCGCTGCGTATAGTACAAACTCGCGATTCCATCAACCATTGTGCCAGCGGTCACAGAACAAATTTGGTTTGTAAACGGCTGAAATGAATTGGTTTTGTTTCTGTGTACGGCGGCCGTCACATCTTATAAAAGAAAAGTTTGATTTCTTAAGGTAGATTTCAGTTCGTTCCTCTAGCGTGATTGGGTCCTGCAACAGCGAATGAAATAGGTTCGCAAAGCAAAGGACCGGATGCGGGCGGGACCCGTATCTGGACTCGAAAAAATTGGTCCGAGATTTTGGCATGGAGGACGAGGCATGTATTTGAGAGAGTTTCGCAATTCTAATCAAGCTTGCAGTGACACAAAGATGTTTGGGTGGTTGTACACCGGTCTTTTGCTCACGCTGTTCTTGATCGCATTTGTTTATAACGTCCCGCTGCAGGCACAACAGGTCACCGGCGATGTTGTGGGAACGGTCACTGATGCGACCGGCGCACTTCTTCCCAAAGCCAACGTCGTTGTGAAGAACGTTGGGACTCAAGAGGTCAGAGCCGGTGTGTCATCCGAGAGGGGTGAGTTCGCCTTCGCGTTGCTGCCGCCGGGGACGTACACCGTAACCGTCGATGCCAAGGGATTCAAGACCTTTGTGCAATCCAACTTTACTTTGGATGTGGGTGTGCGTTATCGCGTCAACGCTCAGCTCCAAGTGGGTAAAACCAGCGAAGTGATCATTGTGACAAGCGAAGCCGCGGCGTTGCAGACGGATGACTCAACATTGCAGGCGGTTGTCGAGAGCAAAGCGGTTGAAGACCTGCCGTTGAATGGACGCAACTTTGTGCAACTGGCGCAGGTTGTGCCGGGTGCCAATGAAGGCCCCGCTCATAGTGCGGCAAGTGGCGGAGGGGGTTCGGATTTCCGTCCCTCTTCAGCGCTCGTGGTCAACGGCCAGTCGGACGTGCAGAACAACTACATGCTGGATGGAACCGACAACAACGAGCGTTTGCTCGGATTGTTGGGCGTACGCCCGTCAGTGGACGCGATTGCCGAAGTGAACGTGATGACCGGCCAGTACACTGCCGAGCTGGGACGCACTTCAGGCGGCATGGTCAACATCATCACCAAGTCGGGAACAGACGAGTTCCATGGCTCGCTGTATGAGTTCCTGCGCAACGATGACCTGGATGCCAGTGATTTCTTTGCCATGGCAGGCAGCAAGCCCCCGCTCAAGCAGAACCAGTTCGGCGGCAGCATCGGCGGGCCGATCATCAAGGGCAGGACATTTTTCTTCGTGGATTTTGAAGGCTTCCGTCAGGTCATGGGGCAGACAAAACTGCTTACCGTGCCGACTGCGCTCGAGGATAAGTTTGACTTTACCGATGTGGGTGGCGGAGTGCTGGACCCGCTGACATTGAATCCAATTGCACTGCAATACTTTGCGCTGTATCCGGCACCGAACCGTCCGGGCCTGGCGAACAACTATGTCTCCAACGCAATTCAGCGTCAGCACTCCGAGACATTTGACGTACGCGTCGACCATCGCATCAACGACACCAACATGATCTTCGGCAGGTACTCGTACAACAACACCAACACGGTGAACCCCGGCGGTTTGCCTGCGGTCGGCAACATCATTCCTGATGGCGGCGTCACGGCGCCTGAGCTGGTTCAGAACGCGATGGGCAACTATGTGCATATCTTCAAGCCCACACTGCTTCTGGAAGTGAAGGGCGCATATACGCGCATCAACCTGCAAACGTTACTGGGCAACAACGGCAAGAACCTGAGCACGCAGTTCGGATTGGCAGGCGCCAATATCGACAGCACCACGACGGGCCTGACGCAACAACTGCCCGCGGGTTATGAGTCGCTCGGCGATGCATCCTTCAACCCGGACACGACCTACGACAGCACCATCCAGTTCATGGGCGCTCTCTCCTACACCAAGGGGACGCACAGCATGAAGTTCGGCGCGGCCTATGTTCACAGCGGAGCCAATCAGTTCCAAAACCGCTGGGGACTTGGCTGGTATATGTATGTGCCTGCTCCGCCGTTCTTCAACTCGATGATCAACTTCCTGAACGGCATTCCATTCCAGTTGACGCGCGCCAATCTTCTGCAAACGCAGGACCTGCGCACATCAGAGCCGGATTTCTACGCACAGGACAACTGGCGCATTACGCCGAAGCTGACCTTGACCTACGGAATCCGCTACAGCGTCTTCACTCCTTACACTGAGGCGCATAACGCCATCGACAGCTTTGACCCGAATACGGCAGAGCTGCTGATAGCCGGGAAGAATGGCGTCGGGGCAACGGCCGGCGTGACAACCGACTACTACGACTTTGCGCCACGCATCGGTTTGGCATGGTCGCCGAGAAACGGCACTGCGATCCGCGCAGGATACGGCCGCAGCTTTTATCCGGATAACACCGGCGGCGGAATTTATTTGAAGAACCAGCCGTTTGAGTTTTTCTACCAATCGGCTCCGTTCTCCGTTTCGCTTTCGGACCCGATGCCGCAACCGTCTATGCTGCCCACGGACCAGGCTGACCTGACCGGTGCATTGAGCGGCGTTGACAAGGACTTCAAAGCCTCGTATGCGGACCAGTTCAGCTTGAATATCCAGCATGAGTTCCACAAGTGGGTGGCGACCATGGGATATGTCGGTGTGACGACGCACCGCCAGGCGATGGACCTTCAGATCAACCAGGCACCTCCGGCGCCGTGTCCACCTGTACCGGGACCGCCTTGCTACTACTCCAGGCAGCCCTACTTTGCGCAGGTGCCTAACGTGACGGGCGGCATCTCCTACCAGGTGACGCATGGCGTCTCCAACTACAACGGCTTCCAGGCCACAGTGCAGCGGCAGTACAGCTCCGGCTTGCTGGTGAATGCCAACTACACCTTCGCGCACAGTCTCAGTGATGTGCTCTCATTCACAGGCCGCGCACTTTCCGAGGGCTGGGGCGAGGTTCCGCAGGACCTGGGCTGGCAGAATGTATGGCGTCAGGTGCATGCACGCGAGTACAGCAACTCTGACTTCGACATTCGTCACCGCATCGCGATGCAGTTGGCGTATGCGCTTCCCTTCGGCAAGAACCTGAAGGGAGCCGCGGGTTACATCGTGAAGGGTTGGCATGCCAACAGCATCTTTGTGTGGCAGACCGGCGAGCCGTTTACGGTGATAAACAACAACTCGGTGTCGAACACCAACATCAACCCGCCCAACAACGGCGACCGGCCGAATTTGACCGGCAAGTGGAAGCTCTCGAATCCGAGCATCAGTGCGTGGTTTGACACCACAGCGTTCACACAGCAGGACAATGGAACGCTTGGCAACGAGCCGCGTAATGTTCTCTACGGACCGCACTTCCGTCACTTTGATCTGGCCATCAACAAGGACTTCAAATTGATGGAAGAGAAGAGCCTGCAATTCCGGCTGGAGAGCTTCAACCTGACGAACACGCCGAACTTCGACCTGCCGAATGCGCAGATGGGCAACGGAAACTTCGGGACCATCAGTGCGACACGGTCTTCGCCACGCCAGATTCAGATAGCGTTGAAGTTCCTGTTCTGAGTTAGCGTCACCGGGTCCGCTTTATTCATCAACGCCTGGACGCTGGTAACAGTGTTAGGGCGTTGATGAACTTTAAACCTGACAGTCAAGGGTGAAGAACGTGAAACGACTCCTATTTCTTCTCGCCGTTGCCCAGTTCATTCTGCCGGTCGTGGTGAATGCGCAGAGTAACGCAGCAGACGCTGGGACATTGCGCGCAGGTGCGGCGAAGGTGGA
>CAIMNN010000452.1 GCA_903842845.1 uncultured Acidobacteriaceae bacterium
AATGGCCAGAACGCCTTTTCGGGGATCCAGAGCCGAGTTCCTGACCGCGACCTGAATAAGCCCGCTTCCAACATTCCGTTCGACCGAGAGTGAAAGATGAGCGGGCTCACCCTGAGATTCAACTTCGAATCGCTGTTTGACCGCGTTCTCCAGCAGCCTGGCAAGCGCATGTCTAAACAGGAAGCGGTTATATCGAATGCCCCTCTCTTCATCTCGACTGCTCAGTTGACTGAGTGCTTTGATTGGAGGCCGGAATGGGCTTTCAAATGCGCCCAAAACTCTGTCGACGTCATCAAGGAGTATCTTCCCCGTCAGTATTTCAGTGACCGGAGTTTCGGAGAATGTGCGAGAAAACCTCAACGCATCCTCTGCCAATTTGCCGTGTGCGTCGACTTTGGTGTGTAATCGGTCAATTGTCTCGATCAGCTCAGCGGAGGAAATGCCCGTCTGAGCTGCCTTCCCCTTCAATTGCAATAGATCATTCGCTATTGGCCCTGCCGCGCCCCGAAAGCCATGAGCGATCGTGCCTCGATGCATGGTATATCCGCGCTCCCGCTCCATCATCTGAACGCGATAGCGCGCTAGCGCACGGCTAAGTGACAAATTACGTGCTGCTGCAACAATGGGCCTATTCCTATCGCCGCCTTCGCAAGGCGCTAGAATACACAAGTGGGCGGCGCCCTTGGGATCGCGGTCGGCTCGCTTCAGGGGCAATACGGTCCAGTGGCCTCTCCCATCCGGAACGGCATCGGTGAACGCATCCTCTAGCTGCAGCAGGAACTCCGGAGTACTCCGCGCGCCATCACGTTGCTCCTCAAAGAGGACAGTGCTGGCTGCTTGGCCTTCCAAGAGTTCACCTCCGTCGCTCGCAACGTGAACTGCACCGGCAGTCGCGATATTGCGGGCGATTCTCTCTGACAGTCTTCCGTCTACGATTGCAATCGAGGCGGGAAGTAGCCGGGCCTGCTGATTAGTAGGCCTTTCCCACGTCAGTCGGATCTCTCCATCCGGTTTGCCGGGAATAGTCCAGGTAATCTTCATCGCATTACGTTGCACTCGTAACACCCAGAGAGTTTCGAGTTGAGCGTCATGGCTGGGATAACCCAGATCCATCATTCCGCGATGTTGCGCCCCGCTCGCACGCTGGACCTCCCGGTTGGATGTTCGGCAAAGATCCATTTGACCGGTTGTCGGAGAATCCGATGTGATCGTCAGATGCTGCAACACATCCAGCAAACCTGGATCTTTCATCACCAATTCAACAAATGGCTCATAGCTTCCTTCGATGGATTGAATGACAGGGGTCCAAATGCGCAGCCAGAAGGTCACCATCGTCAGCGGGATTTGCAAATCGGACGCCAGCGCCTTTCCGCATCGGGTCACGGCTTCTAATGCCTTGTCCAGCACCTGGCAACGATGTGTTACGTCGTTTTGCTCCATAAGGCCCGTGCTCATCATCCTGGTCCACACATTATTCAGCGCCCCTTTCAGAGTCCGGTGCATCGGGGCGCCATCCGAGCCGTCGGAATTGCTCGCTCCATCCGATTGTGCGCGATCTAACTGCCCACGGGCCGCCAGGCACTTTGCGCTCCAGTCGGTGAGCTGACGGGCAGCGTCAAAGACCTGCTTGAACAAGCCTGCATCGTGCCGAATGTAGAGTTTCCGTAGATCGGAGTCGGCAAACGCTAATAGCTGTCCGAGCGATCCATTCAGTTTTTCTGCATGTTGGTCCACAATACTGTAAAGCCGTCGTTGGCTCGCTGGGTCCCCTTGACCGGAGTCACAGTTAAATCGGATGAATCCGGCAATTGTTGCAACCGCCGTTCCCGCCCCTCCTTCGACTCCGTCAAATTTGAGCGGCATTACGAGGTCAGATTGGGGGCATTGATCGCGGCGAAAATCAGGGGAGGAAGAGTAGAGACGCAGGCAGTTCTCAATGCGTCTGTGAATATCCGTTGTTACCCAATTCTCTACTTGTGGAGACATTTGAACATTGGATCCGCTCACGCCGGCAGGATAGTACGCTGCCAGACTCTCGCATCCACTGTCGACGGTTTGGGCGTGCTCCTGAGAGTCCCAAATGAGAGATGCGCCGGTCCCATTCCGCTCGAAGTGACGGGCAAACCGCGCCATTCGGTCAGTTGGTCCTTGCCAATTCTCCGGGAAAAAGGAAAGAAGCCCCGCGTACGACCAGAGTTGCCGCGCAAATGCGCCTTCATTGATACTGCATTCCGGTGCGAGACCCGCTGGCGGGATGAGAACGGCTGCCATGTAGCCGGCAGGATCGTCACTCGACAAATCGACCAGCGCCTCTGGCAGCATCCCCCCCCTGTCAGGGGCGTGGGACAGAATCCTGTACGGCCGGAGTTGTTCGGCGAACTCGGTGAAGATGTCCGAGTCTACGGCGATCGCCAGACTCGTCATGTACCGATCACGGACATCCTCCATCACAGCCAGGAATTTCTTGTTCGGTAGAGGCTTCGATGTACCGGCGTCGTAGAATAGCTCCGGCATCGGATGCGACACAAAGAAATAGCCGGTAAGAATATTGCGCCCTGGCAGGTAGAGGGGAAATCCCGCAACTGAGCGGTTTCCGAGGATCAGGTCTTCGCTTGCTGCGTGGCCTCGCAGGTCCATCCATGCGTCGAACAACGTGACGACAGTTTCCGGTCTTTCACTGTCTCCATCTGGAGGTTTAGGGCATTTCAAAAGATAATCGGTCATCCAGTTCACCGCGCCGCGGCGCTTTGGAACCCGAAGCGATCGGCAAATGTCTTTTGCGATCCTCTTATCCCCCAGTCCTCCATGGATGTAAAGCCCATGAAATTCTTGCAGTCCTGGTTGAAGAGCAAGGACGACATAGCGAAGACTCTCCTTGATGTCTTTGCTGCGCTCCATCGGCGGCCGCCCGTGGATCGTCCACCACAGGTTGTCGTCTTCTGAAGCTTCCGCGACTTTCGCGCCCAGGTACTCCCACCATAAGAATTCGCGAGGAGCAAACAGCGCGTCTTCAACTTCGGCAATCACGGCGGGAAGGAGTCTGGGCTTTTCATCGCTCCCGATTCTCGTCTCATTTGATGTAGACACGACATTCCTCTTCACGAACAGTATAGTAGGCACTGGGCTGCATTTGGATTGCAGCCCGGACAGCTGGAAGCATGACTTACCTGCCTTGAGTGCACCCAAACTCATTCGGCAGGTCATCCGTCAACTGGCAAGGCGCAGAGATGAGTCGGATTCGCTCTGCTCTGACTGTCGCTTCTCGGTGGCCGACATCCACACCCTTTTGAGGCACTCGAATGAGGACCATTGCTCCGCCTCGGCAAGATTCCTGCGGTTGTTCAGTGCGCGTTCAGCAAATGCGTGGTTCTGACGCTCCGAATTCAGCCAGTTGAAGGTCTCCGCCACCACCTCAATGCACTCCGAAGTCAGGAAGAAGTCCTTCGAAATGCGCGGGCACTCTCGTTCAATGATCGGCACCATCAACTCCATCAGATCCTCTGGCAGGCCAATGTGAACCAGCGTCGGACAGGCATCCTCTGGCATTTCCCGGACATGGCTTGCGATCGGCAACAGGCCTATTAGGAGATCCATCTGGGATTTCATCTCGCCGATCAACAGATCCCACCCTACGTACTCGGCGCGAACCATGTTTGAGAGAGCCATCGAAAGGCTTACGGGTTGGATTGTTGCCAAGGCCGCTTCAATCAGAATTTGGGCCGCATCCGCAGAAGAGCGTGTCCGCAGAACCCCGGCGAGACCACTGCCGCTGCTGATCTCGACAATTGCGCTCTCGAACCGCCCAGTGGACCAGAGGTTCCTCTGAATGTTCCACAAATTGCGCGCCAGCGTTCGCCCTGTGAGGAAGGCCAAGTCGGGGGCCGTGCCAATGAAGCAGGTCCTGTTCGGGACCAACTTCAATTCATTGGCAACGGCCAGGCGCACATCGGCAAAGC
>CAIMNN010000453.1 GCA_903842845.1 uncultured Acidobacteriaceae bacterium
AGGCACACCATCATTGGCGCCCACAACACAGCCAGGGCCGACGTAAATGGTATTCGGGTTTGCGGAGAGCAGGTCGGGTGTTGAATAGCCGATGAATACTGATGCCGAAGAAGTGCCCTGTGCGCCCAGAACGGTTACATTGAATGTTTTCACGGTGCAGTTCTGCGGAATGAGGAGAAACTGCTCCTGATCGAGGGTTGTATTTGCTCTGTAGTAATCAACGCCGTTGCTGACTCCGGAGGGCACGCCCAACGCGGATAGATAAATGCTCCCCGGCATGTTGATGGTCGAAGACCACACCTGACCACCTGCGACGCCTTGTGAACCGGTATCACCCTTGGCGCCTGTTGAACCTGTGTCTCCTTTAGGGCCTGCCGAGCCGGTGTCACCTTTGACGCCTTGCGAGCCCGTGTCACCCTTTACGCCTTGTGAGCCGGTATCACCTTTGGGGCCCATCAAGCCGGTATCGCCCTTGGGGCCTTGCGGGCCTGTAACGCCGATGGTTATGTCAAAACTCTGTAGGAAAAATCCGCAGGAAACGTTGAGCGTATATCCGCCGGCCGCAATGCCCTCGGGTAGATTGGCCGTGATGCTGCTCGACGTGTAATTGGTGACTGCGAGATGCGTAGTCCCAAGCACAACCAGCGGAGCTGACTTGGTGCCGAAGTTGTAGCCTTGAATGGTAATCTGCGTTTGGGCTGGGTTGACGGCAACTGAATAGATGGCGAATTGTGATTGAGCGGTGAGCGTCGTAACCGACGTAAGAATCGCTAAAAGTGCAAAAAAACGATACAACATGCTCCCTCCGATCGAGCTTTGTGAGGGTTCATCTTGAAAAATTCAAGGTGAAACAATTGAAATTGCCCACCAGCCATGACTTTCAATTGTGCGAAGACGTTTCTGCCATCTATGCAGAAATGATAGGCGAGCTGATAGGTTGATTCTTAAATTACGAAAACAATGCTAGTGAAGGACTTAGATTCGAGTCAACGAAATTGATTGGCATTACGCACAAAGCATAGCTAAATTGAAACAACCTCGCAGCTAAGTATATTTCAGCCGCTAAAACATTGGCTTATCACATTTTCAGTTGAAATATTGTGAGATTTGAACTTTAAGTAAGTTACTCATAAATTCAATATAAGTTACATAAGTCCCGTACTGAAGCAGGTATGTATGCACAATGAATTTTGAATCATTCCGATAACGCTTGGAAAATCGTCAGCTGATTTCAATATCCATTTGCGACGCATGTGTGTCGCCTAAATCTTCAGGTCTTCGCTGTCTTGCGCAACTGCACGGCGCGTGACCTGATTTTCCTGCTCTTCCGACACAAGCGGGGCGCATGGCTACCCCGCTTACCGGAAAAGAGTTTTACTGGCACTGGAATGAGACTGTGACCGGATCGTTATAGAACGCCGAATCACCATTTGAAGCAAAGACAATGGTAATCAAAGAATTCGAAGTGAGAGCCAGGGTGCCGTTTGTAGTGCAGCTTACGCCACGAGTAAGGCCTGTGCCTACCAAGTCGCAACTGATTGAATTGCCGTTTGTCCAGTCATACAGTGTCGGGGTGAGAATTCCGCCGAACGGGATGTTGACGTCGTTCGCCCAACTGGTGACAGTGGCTTTGAAGTTGGAGGCAGTGCAAGGGGCGGCGACGGGAACATGCTGATTGAGGCTCGTGAAGCTTACACCATCTGACAGATCGAAGTAGCCGTTCGGAGGTAATGAATAACCGAGAAAGTCGACGCCAGGAAGAATGTAGCTGCCCAGGTATGCCTGACCGGTGAAGACGCCGGGGGGGCCTTGTATGCCTTGAACACCTTGAATGCCCTGGTCGCCCTGATCACCCTTGTCGCCCTTGTCTCCTTTGGGGCCGGGAGGGCCCTGTGGGCCAACGTTTCCGAGAGTGACATCGAATGTGCGGCTGTAGAAGCCATAGGACAACTGCAAAAGATAAGCACCGGGCGCGATGTTAGGCAAGTTGCAGGTAACGGAGGTGGAGGTGTAGTTGGTGACCGTTAAACTCGTCGTGCCGAGTTTGACCTGAGGGGCATGGTCGGTCTTAAAGTTGACACCGTAAATTGTGAGCTGGGTGGCTGTGTTGTTTTCGCTGACGGAAAAAATTGTCGGAAGTTGAGCGTTGAGAACCGCCACTGACAGAAGGAATGCAAAGAGAAGAATCGTACGCCGAACCATGGACGCTCCAGTAAGTTTGATTGTGATAAAAGATGCGCTGGTTTTGTGTTGAGCAGTTTATGTTGCGCGATAGGACCGGGTGTCTATTGCAACATTGGATATCGAAGTCAGGTTAACAACCCCAAAAAGCACAGTCAATCGGAAATGCGTAATAAATAGCAATTCTCACATAGTGAAAATTACAGAGATGTAATTAACGCTTGCGGCGCATATGTGTTGGTGGAATTTTCAAGTCTTCGCGGTACTTGGCGACGGTGCGGCGGGTGACCTGAATTCCCTGCGCTTGCAGCATGGCTGCGAGATGCTCGTCGGTTAGCGGATGAGCGGCGTCTTCGTCTTCGATGAACTTGCGGACCTTGCGCTTGAGGACGACGAGAGTTGTATCAGCGCCTTCAGAGCCATTGGCGCCTTCATTGAAAAAGAAGCGCAGCTCAAGAACACCCTGCGGCGTGTGCGCGTATTTGTTGGCTACCGCGCGGCTGACGGTGGAGGGGTGAACGCCGATTTCTTCGGCGACCTCCTTGATCATCATGGGGTGCAAGGCTTCGATGCCTTTGTCGAGAAAATCGCGCTGGCGGCGGACGATGACCTCGCAGGTGCGCAGGATGGTGCTTTTGCGCTGAGCGATGTTGCGCATGAGTTGCAGTGCGGAGCGGAAGCGTTCCTTCACGTACTCCTTCACCTCTTTGTCAGTGCCTTCGGCAGAGAGCATCTGTCGGTAACGCCGGCTGAGCCGCAAGCTGGGCAGATTCTCCTCGTTCATGGAAACCACCCAGAGATTGTCGCGCTTGATAAACATCACATCCGGTTCAATCAGCCTTGACTCTTCGCGGTTGTACTGGCGGCCAGGCCGGGGATCAAGTGTGCGGATAAACTCGATTCCCGCATGTGCTTCGGCGGGAGAAATCTGGGCTGCCCGCGCCAGGTCTTTCACGTCGCGCTTCTGCAACAGGTGCAGGTGACGGTCCACAATCAGCGCAGCCACCTCAATGC
>CAIMNN010000454.1 GCA_903842845.1 uncultured Acidobacteriaceae bacterium
AGACAACTGCTAAGGAATCTCTTCATTACACACCCCATTCATTCAAATGTTGCATTTCACTGGTGACCGGTAACTGCTCTATTGGCAATTGCTGCGGAAGTCCCTGAAAAGGGACTAATTAAGTGATTGTGAGTAAGATAGAACACACTAACAGAGAATTCAACAGAATAATGATAAAAATGGACAAAAATGCTCATATTCGAGGTTCAAGAATCAATAGAAGTGGCTATAATTTGCAGTATATTCTTCTATATCGTTGATAATAGTATAATTAAAATCGATTCCGAGTTGCTCTGTTCGCCGATTTATGGTCTATATGTTGAAAATAAAGAAGTTGTAATGTGATTACAAAGAACTGCCTTGAGCGTTTAAAATCAATTTGTTCAAATTTCCTCCAGAATCAGCGCTTTGTGTTATATCCTCTCTACAAGCTCACGATTCGTGGGCATCATTCCCTGGAAAATGAACGGGGAAGAGAAAATTTCTTCATTTTCGGGCTATATGCTGGAAATTTGTGTAGAGTCGCTTGAATCGGCAGTCGTGGCAGAGTCCGGGGGCGCGGACCGTCTGGAGTTGTGTGAGCACCTGCTGCTGGATGGTCTGACCCCAAAACCTGAGTTGATGCGGCGTGTGATCGAGGCGGTGAAGATTCCCGTCACGGTGCTGATACGTCCCAGGGATGGAAGCTTTGTATACCGCGCTGCCGAGATAGAGCAGATGCTGGCCGAGATTGAGTTTGCCAAATTGGCTGGCGCGGCGGGAGTGACGCTTGGCGCGTTGAAGCCCGACCAGCATGTGAATGTAGAGCTGTGCCGCGAGCTTGTGGCTGCGGCGCGACCGATGGAAGTCACCTTCCACCGCGCGTTTGATGTTGTGCCAAACCAGAGCGAAGCATTGGAAGACGTGATATTGACCGGAGCGGAACGGCTGCTGACCTCAGGCGGCGCGCCGAATGTTCTGGTGGGTGCGGAGCGAATTGCGCGGCTGCGCGAGCAGGCGGCGGGGCGAATCGAGATAATGGCGGGCGGCGGTTTGCGGTTGACGAACCTGCTTGAAGTACGCAAGATAACCGGGAGCACAAGCCTGCATGGGTCACTGCTGACGCGGCCTGAAGTGCACGCGGTGAATCATGGTCATGCGCATGCACGATTGCCCAGGCTGATAGAAGAAGATGTGCGCGAGGCAGTGCGGCTGGTGCGGTTGGCAGTTCAGCCAGCCTGATATTTAAACAAATTACGCGCGGATAACTCGGACACCCTGTTTGGTAAATGGTTCCACCTGCTCATCGGTCGCGCCGTTGTCGGTGATGAGGATGTGTATCTCGCCGAGCGGGCAGATGAATGCGGGGCTTACTTTTTCCAATTTGCTGGAGTCGGCGACGACGATGACCTGCTTGGCCTGCTTGAGCATCTTGCGGTAGACGAGGGCTTCATCGGTCTCGAGGGTGGTTGCGCCTCGCTCTGAGCTGATGCCGGTGACGCTCAGGAAGACCTTGTCCATATAAACATCATCGAGAAAACTGAGAGCCGCATTGCCTGTAAGGGAGAAGCTCCATGCCCAGGGCACGACGCCGCCGGTGAGGTAGGTGCGGATGCCGGGCTGGTTGCAGAGTTCCATGCCGATGTTGATGGCGTTGGTGATGACCTGGATTTTGTCGCGATGACGGAGGCTGCGGCCGATATGTGTTGTGGTGGTTCCAGCGGAGAGACCAACGGTTTCGTTTGCCTGGACGAGTTCGGCGGCGGCGAGGCCAATGCGGCGCTTTTCGACGGCGTGGCGCTGCTCGCGCGAGAGGAAGGAGCTGTCGAACCGAAAGGGCTCGTACAGGAGCGGCTCGACGAGCGTTGCGCCGCCATGGGTGCGGCGTATCAGGCCGCGGTTCTCAAGGCGAGCAAGGTCGCGGCGGATGCTGGGGGCTGAGGAGCCAACCTCGGCGAGGATCTCTTCGACGCTGGCTGAGCCAACGCGAAGGAGGAGCTTTACGATCTGCTCTGAACGGCGGTTGAGTGAGTCGGGCATATTGTGAATAATTTTACGTGGTTAGTGGGTTAAACGACGGTGATTATTCAAAAAAAGTGTTCATATGGCAGGGAATGCTGATTTAACAGTCATAATGATGAGCAAATTGCATCGAACTGCTCGATGAAGAGTAAAATGAAATTGGAATTGCATGGCCACACTGCTCAGAACGAAGAGCAGAAGCCGGGAGAAGAAACAAAACGATGAGCGAGATGACAGAGTTCCCTCATGCGATGTTGCGCGAAATATATGAGCAGCCTGCTGCGATGCGGCGGACGCTCGCTCTCTATTTAAGGAACGACCAACTGATGCCTGAGGTGGCCGAGCGGATAGCCGCGTGGAGCTGCCCGACCGGTGAGATATTGATCGCGGCGAGCGGTTCAAGCCGGCACAGTGGTTTGGCGGCGGAGATTTTGCTGGAGGACCTGTGCGGGTTGGCTGTGGATGTGGAGTACTCGAGCGAGTACAGTTTGCGCGGTGCGAAGGACCTGCGACATCCGAGCGTGCTCGTGATATCGCAATCGGGTGAAACGTCGGATACTCTGGCGGCGCTGAGTGCGGCGCGTTTGCGCGGGCAGAAGATATTGGCGATAACCAATGCGCCGGAGTCGACGATGGCGCGCGAGGCGGATTACTCAATGCCGCTGGCAGCGGGCAAGGAGCTGGCTATCCCGGCGACAAAGAGTTTTACCGGGCAGTTGACGGTGCTCTATCTGGTTGCGCTGTATGAAGGCGTGCGCGTCGGCCAGATTGATGCGCAGCAGTTGAAGCGGCACATTGAGCAGTTGGAAGCGATGCCAGGGTTGATCGAAACGCAATTAGATACATGGCGTGTGCAGATGGCCGCGCTGGCGAAGAAGTACAACAAGGCCCAGTCGTTTTTGTTCCTGGGGCGCGGCGTGCATTACGCCATAGCCCGCGAAGGCGCGCTGAAGTTGAAGGAAGCGTCCTATGTGCATGCCGAGGGCTACCCGATGGGCGAGCTGAAGCATGGGCCGAATGCGCTGGTGAGCGAGAAGGTTCCGCTGGTTGCATTGGCAACTGTGGACCACGGAAATCCTGATTCGGTTCTTAGATACGAGAAGACGCTGCAACTGCTGAGCGACATGAAGAAGCAGGGCGCGCGTGTGATCGCGCTGGCGAACGTGGGCGACGATGCAGTAAAGGCGCTGGCGAGCGACTGCGTATTCATTGAGCCGGCGGATGAGCACCTGATGCCGCTGGAGGAAGTGGTTCCGCTTCAGTTGTTCAGCTACTATATGGCGCTTGAGCACGGCGTGGACGTGGACAAGCCGCGCAATCTTTCCAAGGCGGTTGTTGAGGCGCAGTAACTGCGCCTCGGCTTGCTTAGTGCATGCCCTGGGTTTTGAGGAAGGCGCCGTAGCGCTTGTCGTCGCCCTGAATGTGATTGGCGAGCCACGATTGCAAAAAATTCATCAGCTCCATGGTGATGGAGGCCAGCGCGCCTGATTTGTACTTGGCCTGAATCTCTAGTACTTGGCGGGCGAGTTCGTCGTGCAGGCGCTTGTGTGCGGCTGCTTCGCGGTAGTGGGTCTTGGCGAAGTACTCCTCTTCGTGCGCGAAGTGGTGCTTGGTGTAATCGATGAGCTTGTCAAGGACCTTGCCGATCACCTCGCGGCTGTGGTTGGCCATGATGCCGTCATAAAGCTCGTTGATCATGGCGACGAGGCGTTTGTGTTCGTGGTCCATAAAGAGGATGCCGACGCTGTAGTTGTCGTTCCATTTCATCAGGGACATAGAAAACCCCCACATGGCAGAGATGCCTTGTGGGGGTTATCGACTGATGCGGGCAATTGATGAGTTAAAAATTTTCTCAGTTACTTTGCAAAGTGAGCTTCAATCTCCTCGAGGGTTTTGCCTTTGGTTTCGGGCAGCAGGAAGACCGCGACTAGGAAATAGACAACGGTGATACCTGCGTAAACATAGAACATGTGCGAGTAGCCAAAGCGTCCGACGAATGGCAGGAAGATGGCTGCAAGGGTCGTCGAGACTGTCTGGTTGATGACGAGTGCGACGCTCATGCCGTTGGAGCGGATGCGTGTTGGCATGAGCTCCGAAAGCGCAAGCCACACAACAACGCCCGGTCCGAGTGCGTAGCAGGCGACAAACAGATACAGGAAGAGCGCGACTATCCAGCCGTGGTTGGAATCAGGCACCGGCGCGACATTCGCTTTTTGAATAACGAGCGGCGCAGTTTGTGCGGCTTCAAGGTTGGCGAATGGATTGGCAAAGAATGATTTGATGCCGTTGTCGGGGATTGAATCCTTGCGTGTGATCTGGACGGGCTTGGCTGAAGCGTCATCGGAGCGGACGACGCTCGTGGTCGATGTGTAGTCGCCGTAGCTGTAGATGATGGAGAGCGCGGCGCGGTCGGGGTCGACGGAGCTGCCGGAGTTGGCGAGCAGTTTTGCCGCGGCCGCGCGGTCGAAGGTCAAACTCAGCGACTGGTCAGCATTGACGCTGGCCTGCACGGCCTGATGCAGGTCAACGCTGCCGTTTTCAGTTGCGCGGAAGAGGAATCCGGTGCCGATCAGCGCGACAATGACGCCTGCAGTTCCGATGGAGAGGAGGAACTTGCGGCCCTTCTTGTCGACAAGCGTCATGCCGATCATGGTGGCAAGGAAGTTGACGAACGTGAAGATGACGTAGCCCCAGTGTGAGGCGAGGTCGCTCAATCCGCTTTGCAGCAGGATGGCGGTGTTGAAGCCGATCATCGAGTTGATGCCCGTGCCGGTGTTGCAGGCGAGCACGATGCAGGCGAGCAGGAAGGGCACGAGATATTTGCGCTTGAGAATGGACTCGCGAATTTTTCCGCTTGCAGTGGATTCGGCTGCGGCGTTGGCGCTCGATTCCATCTCGGCGAGTTCGAACTTTGCCTGTTCGTCACTGCGTGAACGCAGAAGAGCATTGAGAGCTGCATCTTTTTTGCCGCGCTTGAAAAGCCAGCGCGGCGACTCAGTCACAAAAAATGTTCCGAGGATGAAGAGCAGCCCCGGCGGCAGCGAGACCCAGAAGATGGAGCGCCAGGCGTGGTCTTTGAATTGCAAAATGAGGTCCGCGTTGGCGGTTTGTTCGATTGCGGTGACGCGATAGCTGAAGAACATTCCCACCAGCGCGGCTACAACGATGCCGAAGGTGAGTAGCCACTGGAACGCAGCTGTGCCGCGGCCGCGACGCTCGGCGCTGAGGCACTCGGCCAGATAAAGCGGTACAACAACGCCTACGAATCCGCCGCTCATGCCCTGGAGCAGACGCCCGGCGAAGAGTGTATTGAAGCCGTGGGAGAGCGCGATGATGGGAATGCTGATTGAAAATGCGATGCCGCTCATCAGCATCATCGAGCGGCGGCCGAAGAGCTCAGAGAGCGAGCCGGCAAAGAGCGTTGAGAATACGCTTCCCAGCAGGACCGCTGCGACGATGGAGGAGAGTTGTCCCTGGTCGAGATGCGATGTGGCTTCAAGATAAGGAAGCGCGCCGCCGATGATGCCGACGTCGATGCCGTAGAGAAGACCGCCGAGTCCGGCGACGAAGAGCAGGAAGGTGTTGTAGCCACGGCGCGGGTCGGGCGCGGATGTGGTTGTGGCAGTGGGCTTGGCTGTATCAACGAAAGGCATCGCTCTAGTTCTCCAATTCAGTGAGACCAGTCTATATGAGCGAATGGCTTGAAAATAATCAAAAATTTAGGCGCGGAGATAGATTTTCTTCCGGTCGAGCCACCAGGCGACGAGGTAGATGAGTGCAAAGGCGAGTGTTGCCTGCAAGATCGGCAGCAGTTCGCCGAGCGAAGTTGCCCACCCGGTGCCAAGCGCGATGAGGTGCCGGAGCTTGGTGCCAAGCATCTCTCCCATGCAATAGACCAGGAGCGAGTTCATTCCGATGATGGTGAGGAAGTGGAATGGGCGCTTGAGGCCGAGGCCGGAATCGAGAACGTAAAAGAAGACGAAGCCGAGGACGGTGCAGCCGATCATGATGAGCGCGTACGAGGCGGTCCAAAGCCATTTGTTGACAGGAACGACGGGCGAGATGACGAGGCCGAGAAGTGTGGAGGCGGCAGCGCCAGTGAGCATGAGGAGAAGTTTGCGGCGGAAAGTAAATTGCGAGCGGAGCAGTTCGCCGAGCCAGATTCCGGCGAGCACGTTGGGCACTTCGGAGAGGATGTTGAGGTTCACCGCGTACGTGGATGAGTAGTTGTGGCCCATGAGGAAGCGGTCAACGACAGCGCCGAAGTTCGTGACGGGTTGGAATGCTCCGTCAGCGCCGGGGAAGAGAAGATAGAGAGCTGAGTGAAGCGCGAGTAACAAGATGGCGATGATCCCCTGCACGCGCGGCGGCGGCTGCATGAGAAAGAAGCAAAGCACACTGATGATGGCGATGTGAGCGAGGATGTTGTGCAACTGGAGATCAACTCGGCGTAGCTGTGTAGAAGTGATGAGTTGACTGAGAAGCAGGAGTATCAGCGCGCGGCGAAGCAGGCCGATGAGGAGTGAGGATTTTTTTGCGCCTTCACTCAAGCGGCACCCGATTGAAAACGACATGGCGACGCCAACCATCAGAAGAAATGCAGGCATGATGAGGTCGTAAAAACTGATTGCGCCCCAGGGGTGGTGTTCGAACTGAAAGGCGATGGCGTTGTAGAACGGGTGGTCAGGAAAATTAAGACCGCTGAAGCAGTCAGAGCCGGCGAGCAGGAGCATGATGAGGCCGCGGTAGGCATCGAGAGAAAGGATGCGCTGTGAGGCCGGAGCATGTGGCTCGAGTTGCATGGGAATAAGATTAAATGCTGTGGGCGCTAACATCGCGACAAAGAGATTGCGCAACCAGAGAGTTGCACAGTGAGGCTACTGATAGAAATCAATTAGCCAACCTGCATAGAAGCAGAGCTATAATCCGAGTGAGTCATGGTTCCCCCCTTCCCCCTTGTCAACAAAATGACTCAACAACAATAGAGAGTTACGTCGGAAGTTTCCGAGGTGTGGATGAGAAGTGTCTTCGCTGCCATTTCCCGTGTCTTGATGATGCGTGGTTGTCACAAGTACATTGCCGGAGCGGCTGTATTTTTACTGCTGAATGCCGCTGGTACTTACAGCATCACGCAGAACAAACAGGTTGCAACGCTTTCACCGCAGCAACAGAACGACCTGGTCAGTTCTGAGGGTGCCTTTGACTCGCCGATCTTCGAACCTTACTTTTCACTCGGGGTTTTTATGGAAGCCGCCGACCACGGCAGTGCTGCCGGCATGCGCGATGTAGGGTTGGTCAATATTGGCAGGGACAACGAGCTGGCGCTGAGCTGGTTTGAACGCGCTGCGGTGGCCGGGGATGTGCGGGCGCACTCATACATTGGAGATTTTTATTCCGACCCTGCGAATGGCGAGCCGGACCTGAAGACTGCGCGTTACTGGTATGAGAAGGCCTACAAATTAAAGGACTCGCGCGGTGCAATGGAACTGGCTGCGATGAGTTGCAAGGGGCAGGGCAGGCCTGTGGAACATGCGGAGTGCGAACGAGAGCTGGCTGACGCGACACGCTTTTTCAAAACAGGCGACCCGAAAGAGACGCGCTTGAGATTGCAGACGGCATGCATGGAGATTGGAGACCGGTACAAAAACGGCACGGGCACACCGGTGAAGCTACTCAATGCCGCCACGTGGTACGACCGAGCGGCAGTGCTCGGATTGCCTGCCGGTGCGATTGCTGAAACTCGACTGTATGTTGAGAAGGGTGGGTTGCCGCTGAACCTGGTGCGAGCTGAAGCCATACTCGATGCAAGCGTTGCTCACCACAACGAAGTCTACAAGGACGCTATGTATGTGGATAAAGAAGGTTCATTAGGATTTGCGCAAATCATGGATGGGCAGAATGAAGTTGCCACGCTCTATATAGAGATAGGACAGAAGTATGAAGCACGCGGGCAAAGCTCGATGCTTAAAGCGATTCCCATCTATTTGAAGGCAGCCAAGCTCGGCGATGGCTCAGCAAGCGTGAAGCTGGGGTTGCGGTATCTGAACGGCACCGGAGTTCCTGTCAATCTGGATATGGCATACAGCGTTCTGACGGGGATTACGCATCTTGCAATATTCGGTAGCAGAATGGCGCTTGCGGATGCTCTGGATAATCTGGCTGACGCATACTCTGTGCCCAAGCCGCAGGATGCGAATGCAGCGCGCATCAAAGAGCTGCGCCAACTTGCAGCCCAGGAACGAGAGATGCCGTCACTTGTTGCGGCTATGGTTCCTCAAGCAGCGATGATGGGAAAAATGGTTGAGAGATATCCGAATCTCATAGCGCCGCCGACGGTTCCTGTGCAGCAGGTGTTCACAGTGAATGTCTCACTGGATGCGAAGTCGCTGGGCGGGAACACGCAGATACTGAGCGGACAGCAGCACGACGGGCAGTTGCAGATAACCTTGCCGCTGGGCATGACTTCAATGCCGATTCAGGTGGACCTGATAGCGCCGGGGATGACGTTTGTGGACGGAAAGAACACGGGAACCATCGAGCTCGATTCCACAAAGCCCAACTCATCGGTGGCGCAGTTCAAGTTGCGCACCGGCAGCACGACAGGGAAAGCTGTGTTGTTGGCGACGTTGAGCTATCACCAGAACTTTATTGCGCAGCTCGAATCGGATATCACCGTTGTAGCGGGACAAGAGACAGGTACTGCGCCGGTGATCGCAAATGTGACGCCACCGAATGTGGGCGTGCCTGCGCCGGTGGCACAAATACCTGCCAATACGCAGCAGGCACAGAAAAGATTGAATCGCGCCAATACGCCGAATGTCCATCTTCCTCCGCCGACGCTTCCTCCCGCGGGGCCTATCGTGCTGAACCCGTTGGATAAAACAACCGACCTGACGATAACGGAGACGCTGGACGGCGATACGATGCATTACGTCTTCGACAGCCCCGGACTTGCGAAGCCGGTTGAGGTTGACGTGCCCGGCGCCATCGCTGCGAAGGTGCAGGTGGAGGAGTATTACGCAAAGCTTGAAGACCAAAGCCAGAATCTTGCGCAAGGCGCGGGCGCTGACTGTGCAGCCGACCGGAAGAAGCACATCGGCAGTGACAGCGACCCGAACTGCAAACTAAGCGTCACAGTCCGCGGTATTGTGGAGGGAATCGGGAATGACCTGTACGACAAATGGACGCCGAAGGAATTTCAAACTGTCTATCAACAGTTGACCCAGAATCACATGCGCTTGCACACGATTACAGTGGTGAGCAACAGCCCGACACTGCCGTGGGAGTTGATGCGTCCGAAGGCTGCGGACGGCAGCCGAGAATTTCTTGGTCTCACTACGTCGATAGTCCATGAGTACGTGACTGCGCCGCAGTTGGACCAGCCGGCCAATGTCACGATGAATGGCATCTCTTATATTGCGCCGACGTATAAGGGCAATATGGCTCTGCCGAATTCGGAGATTGAAGTGCGCAGTCTGAAGACGTACTTCCCGCTTGCCGCTCCGGTGCAGGGGAACTCCACAGCGGTCGGGACAATGCTGAAAAATGCGCCGCAGGGAATCATTCATTACACGGGCCACGGGCAGCGCATCGCGCAACAAGATATTGCCACACCGCGCATTCTGAGTGCTATCGATGGCGTGAATGCAAACGCGGCGGCCGCAGCGGTGAATCAGCTTGCGCCCGAGTACGCAATATTGCTGGAGGACAGGTCGATGACCTCGTCGACATTTGCCGCCATTCGGGAAGACGGCAGCAAGGCGCATCCATTTTATTTTTTCAATGCGTGTGACCTTGGCCGCACCGACCAGTTGTTGAACTATGTGGATGGCTGGGCGCCGACACTGATGAGGTCCGGCGCGAGCGGATACATCGGCGCGCTCTACCAGGTGGGTGATGCCAGCGCCACCAGCTTTGCGACGCACTTTTATGCCGAACTCAAATTGCGCCTGGCCGGCAATAAAAACTGGTCGATGGCCGATGTTGTGACGCAGGCGCGCAAGCAGACCTATGACGAGTCGAATGACCCAACGGCGCTGGCCTACGTGCTCTATACAAAACCGTTTATGAAGCTGGTGCCAGGCGAATGAAGATGTACAAGGAGCTACGCGGCCAATTTCTCAGTTGTATAGAGTTATCGGCTGACTTACACTGCGGATACAGCCACTTCCCCGCCGTCAGAAATTGATGAGGTTTATGAAGCTCTCAGAGCGCTTTGTGAAAATTGAAGCGGTCTTGAAAAAGGTCACCCAGCCCATTGTGCGCAAAGGGTGGCAGCACTGGGCGCGCTTTGTTCTGCTGCTGCTTATCGGCGTCTATCTGGGCCACGAGCTCAGCGAGAGCAATCGCTTCACTGATTGGCGCTACCTGCTCTATCAAAAACAGATGCGTATACAGCGACGCGGGCCGATCTATCCGCGCTACACGGCACTGGTGTTGCTGGGCGACGACGATTTCTGGGGTGATGAATATCAATCCCGCGCACCCATCAAACGCGACAAACTTGCCATACTTCTCGACCGGCTGAACCAGGCTGGTGTGAACACGGTCGCCTTCGATGTCGCTTTTGATTCACCGCGACCAGAGAAGCCCGAATACGAATATCCCGATTACCAGGCCGAAGACGAAGTTTTTTTCGCGTCGGTCAAACGGATGTGCGATGCCGGGCGGCACGTCGTGCTTGCAACAGATTACATCGGCAATTATCTTGATTCAGCTGAAACACGCTTCGAACCGCCTTTGATCTATACTTCGCACCTTGCATCAATGCCCTGTGTGGTTCGTGGGCATGTTGAATTCCCTACCGATCTGCGCAAGATACCGGGGATGATCCAACTGCGGGATGGAAGTTATCTTGATTCCTTCTCTTTGGCGATGACCAAGATCAACGACCCGATAGCTTATGAGAGCCTGGTCAAAGATGAGGACAAGGGTTATAGGTTTGCGCAGTTCCTGACCCCTGAGGATTTCAGCACGCGCAACGGCCGACAGTTCGTCTTCAGCGGTGTTGAGATCGAGCAGATGAACATCA
This sequence comes from uncultured Acidobacteriaceae bacterium, assembly GCA_903842845.1. GTDB lineage: Bacteria > Acidobacteriota > Terriglobia > Terriglobales > Acidobacteriaceae > CAIMNN01. Next base: position 11,033 of record CAIMNN010000454.1, read on the forward strand.
ATCAACTCCGCCAGGCGCTCGCGGATAAAATCGTGATCGTTGGCGGCCACTGGCACGACATTGCTTACAATCTGGGCGATTACGTTGACATGCATGATTCACCCGGAGGCAGCGAAACAGGGGCAATGTTGCACGCAAATTTTGTTGAAGCAATGCGCGACCCCACAAGCACCTTCACGCCCATCTCCGACAGCACGGCGGAGGTCATCGAGTGGGCGATAGCGTTGGGCCTTGCACTTTTGGGTGCAATGGAGATCCACGTCGGTTGGAAGTGGACGGCATTTATCTTCAGCTGCCTATTCAGCATTCTGCTTACTTATGTTCTCCAGAACCTGGGACTTTTTCTCGACTTCATCATTCCATTTTTGATGATTGTGATCCATACGTTCATTGAGGAGATACTCGAGATGCGGCGTGAGCTACACCACGTCAAGAGCCAACTGAAACAACAGCAACACAAGGAGAAAACAGCATGAAACAATTCACATTCGGACGCAAGGTATGTTTTGCATTGGTCGCCGTTGTACTGGTGTTCGGCGTCTCGCTTTGCACATCCGCCGCACAGCAGTCTTCCTCGGGCGGACAACACCCACAAGATGGCCGAGGTGTTATCCGCGGCGCCTCGGGTCAGGCGTTAAGCGTAATGGCGAAACTCAATGGAAAAGGCTGGGGCAAGGCAACGGTTGTGGTCACCGCGGCAGATGGCACGCAAGTTGACAAGGGTGTTACAGACTCCACCGGCACGTACACGAACAACTCGCTTGCAGCAGGCACTTACACGGTCACCGTCTCCACAGCGCATTACACGGCCACGCAGAGTGTAACGATCGTGCAATCGACAGATACCAACGCCGTCACACTGACGCTCACCAAAAAGCCAGCAGCGGCACCTCCGGCAAAGTAGTTCCTAGCTGCATCAGAAAACGCAAAAGCCCGCTGAACGGCGGGCTTTTTGCAGTATGGATAAAAATTCGCACTGCGGATTTACGAAGTCTTGCGGCGCGCCTTCACCGACTCCGCTAGCTCCTTGAGCAGAATTTTTGTTTCGGCCCAGTCGATGCAGCTGTCGGTGATGCTTTGTCCGTAGACAAGCGGCTCGCCCGGCACAAACTTCTGCGCGCCGGCAACGAGGTTGCTCTCAAGCATTACGCCGATGATGTTTTTGTTTCCGGCTGCAATCTGCGCTGCGACGTCGTGGCACACAATTGCCTGTCGGCGATAATCCTTGTTGCTGTTGGCGTGGCTCAGGTCAATCATGATGCGTGGCTCGAGGCCGGCCTTGGTCATCTTTGCGGCTGTATCGGCGACGGCGTCGGCTGTGTAGTTGACCGTCTTGCTGCCGCCGCGCAGGATGATGTGGCAGTCGGGATTTCCATTGGTGACAAAGATGGCGGATTGCCCATGCTTGGTGTGGCCGAGAAATGTGTGCGAGTGCGCGGCGGAGAGAACTGCGTCGATTGCAACCTGCACATCGCCCGACGTCGCGTTCTTGAAGCCGACTGGGCAACTGATACCGGAGACGAGCTGGCGATGGACCTGGCTCTCGGTTGTACGCGCGCCAATCGCGCCCCAACCGACAAGGCCGGCAATGTACTGCGGCGAGATCATGTCGAGGAACTCAGTGCCGGCGGGAACGCCCATCTCGGCGAGGTCGAGTAGAAGGCGGCGTGCAAAGCGCAGGCCTTCGTTGATCTGGTAGGACTCGTCCAAATGCGGATCGTTAATGAGCCCCTTCCAGCCTATCGTCGTCCGCGGTTTTTCAAAGTAGAGGCGCATGACGATGGCAAGCTCGGAGGCGTGTTCGGCGATTGCCTCTTTGAGCAGCGCGGCATACTCGCGCGCGGCCTTCGTGTCGTGTATGGAGCAAGGCCCGACAAGGGCAATCAGGCGGTCGTCGCGCTTGGTGAGGATGTCGGTGACCTCAGCGCGGGCGCGGAAGATTGTTGTGGACGACGCCTCACTGATGGGCATCTCCTCTTCAAGGAAGACGGGCGGGAGAACGACCTTCGTCCATTTGATGCGGATATCTTCAGTGTTGTGAAACATCGTTCGCTCCCGTTAAGAAACGCTCTCCGGCACGTGCCGGTGCAGAAGTTGGGTATGAGGAAGAAGAAGAGATGGTGCGCCCGGCGAGATTCGAACTCACGACCTAACGCTTCGGAGGCGTTCGCTCTATCCAGCTGAGCTACGGGCGCATCTACTATTTAGGAT
>CAIMNN010000455.1 GCA_903842845.1 uncultured Acidobacteriaceae bacterium
ACGACTGCCGCAAGGCGCTTCGGGATCGATGCATCCCTGTCACGGATGGGAATCGGTGTGTCTCCAAGGATGATCCGAAAGGGATGCATGATGCGATTCGCGCGCATGATCCACGCAAGCGCATCCTCCGGTGACTTCCATTCTTCCGGCTTCTGCCTCTGAATCTCAAGGATCTCCCTCGGAGTGGGGAAATCGAATGTATACTTGCCGGTCAACAGGTAGTAGAGGGTGACACCCACGGCATAAAGGTCAGCGGGTTCGTGTACCTCCGCAGCATCTTTGATCTGCTCGGGCGGCATGTACATCAGAGTCCCCATTCCCGTATTCTTTTTCGTTAAGCGAGTCCCACCAGCCCGACTGTGGCATTTTGCAAGTCCGAAATCCGTTAGTTTGACTACATCGGGCTTTCCCTCTGACATCCGGATCAGGATGTTCTGCGGCTTGATGTCGCGATGGATAATCTGCTGTTGATGTAGGTATCCAATCCCATTCAGGACCTGCTGGATGATTTCCACCGCTCTGGCCCTTGAGAGCTTTCCTCCCTCCATCTTGACGAGATTCTCGACATCCCCTCCGGCCACGAACTCGGTGACGACGAAAGGCCCATTTGTGTGCGCGCCGGTATATATACAGCGAACAATGTTGTCATGTACAAGCGGCTGCATGATGCGGCTCTCACGCTCGAAGCGCTTCATAGCCATCTCATCCTTGATTCCCTTCATTTGCTTGAGGGCTAGCAACCTTCCGGTTTTCGAGTGGTAGGCCAGATAGACCACTCCCATTCCCCCCTCACCGAGTTGACGAACCAAAGCGAAGTCGCCTATCGAAATATTGCGTACCATATCTTCGAAGGGAAGACAGTTCTCGCAGGAGTACACTACGATTCCCTCGAGTTCTGCTGCCCGGCCGTCGCTATTTGCTGTTTTAGAAACGTCAGCGTCGCAGAATGCGCAGCAGGCGGTCTCCTTGCAAGTGACCCGGTCTGGTGCGACCAACTGGGCGCTGAGGCACAGGCCGCACAGTTGCGGGATCTCGGCGTCGGGAGTTACATCGATTGTTCGACCGCACTTCAGGCAGTGGACCTGAGGAAGTGGTGCCTGGACTCCGGTCACAGTGACCTTGAAGCGGGTGTAGCCGAGTTCCATGATATCCCCGCTTTTGAAATCTGCTTCCTGTACGGGCTTGTCGTTCAGCAGAGGCGGGTTGGTGGCCCCGAGATCCCGAATCCGGCAACTTGGGGGGCACACTTCCAGATAGACGTGGCGCCTCGAAACATAGAGATCGTCTTCTGGAAGCCTGAAATCCGCGTCCTCGGCACGCCCGATAATGAAGCCCTTAGGCTCGGAAAACTCCATGACGGTTCCCACGCGTGGGCCGGCGATGACAGTGAGTGATACTTTCATAGTTTTGTCCTCAGGTGGTCGATCCGCCTACGTCTTTGGCGCAGTCCACACAGATTGCCCTGCCGTTCTTCTGGATCATGCACTGTTTACACTTGCCGTTGCCGCACATCGGACACAGTTCCGTGGCCTTCCATGAAGGATGTGTTGGGCACGATTCACTCTTGACCCGAGTGCCCGCAGGGCCATTCGGATCATGCTGCTCTTTCCTGATCGTAGGTGCCGGTGGAACGCGCTCAGAGAATTGGACTGGTGATTCGCCAGCCGGACTCGCAGCTGGAACCGGTTGCCGCCTAAGTGCCGTCTTGCGATGGTCTGGCACAATCCCAGCGCCGGGAGTGGCTCCTTCGGTCGATGCATCGAGGTCGAAGACAAACTCATATGCGTCGAAGCGAATCCTATCACCAGGTTTCAGCATTGCTTCCCGAACAGAACCGGGATCGCTGATCTGCTTGCCATTGATGAATGTTCCATTGGAGCTTCGCAGATCGCGCAGGTAGTAACAACCCTCCCTGTACTCGATCACGGCGTGCTGTGAGGAAACTGTTTCTTCCGCAATGCACACGTCGTTCAGCCTGGCTTCTCTCCCAATTCGGACCCGCCGCTTCCGCAATTGAATGCGCTCTGCACTTGTGTGACGCCCCACATCAATGATGTGTGCAGAGTCGGCTATGGGAATGTTTTCGGATGTCTCCCGCGACCGCGAATCTGAGGCTTTCCACCGGAGGAAAAACATCCCAAGCATTACCAGTCCTACGCCGCCGCCCACCCACAGAAGTACAACCCAGGATGACCGCTGGACGGCAGCCTTCGCTGTTGGCTGTGGCGCAGACTCTGGCATGGGTTCAAGAATCTTCTGCCCGATCTCATCGAACGTGCCCGCGACATCGGAAGACTTTAGCACCCGGTAGTGTTCACCGCCGGTCGTTTGAGCCACGGATTGAATCAACTCGTAATCAGAATCCTCGGTGAATCCGACACCAAAGATTCGAATTCCCCGCTGTTTTGCTTCCGATGCCAGGTTCTCTCGCAGCCACCTGCCGCGTTCCAGATCCTTCGCGGTGTTGCCGGTTTCGATAATCCCATCGGTGAAGAAAACCAATGCATGCAGAGCATCCGGGCGGCCGTCGTGGTTGAGTGTATAAATGCCCTGCTCGATGCCCCCCGGTATATCAGTCCACCTTCCCGAGTAGTCGATGCGCTTGAGGCTTTGCGTGAGCTGGGATTGGAACCCCGGGTCCGACACCTTTGTCAAACCTTGGATGACTTCAATATGTTGGTCGAATAGTACGATTCCCACCTGGCTCTGAGCTGGTAGGTTGCTGGCAAACTCCGTGACTGCCTGCTTTACGAGCCCTTGCGGGTCGTTACGCTTCATACTTCCGGAGTTGTCA
>CAIMNN010000456.1 GCA_903842845.1 uncultured Acidobacteriaceae bacterium
CCACCCGGCTTTGTTGTCGGCAGCGGAACTGGTGACGTTGGGTCATAGGCCATCAGTCCGCCCGGCTTTGTTGTGGGCAACGGCACCGGTGATGTCGGGGTCCTTAATGGAAAGATTGCTGGAATTTGTTACTGTCAGTGCATTGCTGGCAGATGCGGTTAGTATCAAAGTTCCAAAAGTGAAGAGAATGGTGCGTGAGATGCGCATATTAGTTACCTCTGAATTGGATTCATAGGTGTAGTGACCTATGTGTCTCAATAATGCGATAATGAGTTACTGGTGTTATCTACTCGTGTTAAGAATCAAGTTATCTTGCGCCCGATGTTCGTAAAATATTCGCCTTTGATTGACTCTTATTTGGCGCGCAATTTCAGTCGCTCGCTTGCGATATAACTGAATCAGTCAATCGGCATTGCATTGAACCCTGAAGGAGCGGCCGTGATCGAACGCTATCGGCAAAACTTCAATCAGAATTTTTCAGAACTCGCCTATCATCGCTTGCTCGCAGACCTATCTGCCCGCAACGAGTCTGAGATAGGTTTCAGGGTTGCCGAGACTCCCATCTTTCTTACCCGCGACCTTCTCAATGAAATGGCTGTGGCTGGCGAGCGACTAACTAATAAGTTGCTCGCGAACGGGGAATATCTGCGCCGGGCCGGCGATGCCATCCCGGCCGGATGGCACGCTGCCAAAAACTCAGCTCATCCCAACTTTCTGGCAGCGGATTTTGCCTTGGTGCGTGGCCGCGACGGCAAGCTGACACCCAAGCTGGTCGAGATCCAGGGATTTCCGTCGTTATATGGGTTCCAACTCCAACTAGCCGAGAGTTTTCAGCAGGTTTTCCAGTTGCCCGATGACCTTGACCTCTTTCTGGGCGGATTGAAGCGCGACTCCTACTGGGAGCTTCTGCGCAGAACAGTTGTCGCCGGCCACAACCCGGCACAAGTTGTCCTGCTTGAACTGGACCCGCACCATCAAAAGACTGCGCCTGATTTCCATGTGACCTGCAAGCGGCTCGGCATTCATCTGTTGGATGTGCGGGAGGTGATTGCCGAGGGCAACCGGCTCAGCTATCGCAGCGACTCCGGCGGGTTGGTCCAGATCAAGCGCATCTATAATCGCGTCATCGCCGATGAGCTGATTGCGAAACGCGTTCTGCTCCCCTTTGATTGGCAGGCCGCGTGGGATGTTGAGTGGGCCGGCCATCCCAACTGGTACTTCCTTATCAGCAAATTCTCGCTTCCGCTTTTGAATGGTGACCCGGTCGTGCCGCCCTGCGTTTTTCTCAATGATTTCCTTGAGGGCGATGGCGCGGCACAGCTTCAAGCCGCTGGCGTCGCGCTCTCCACAGGCGCTGACCCGGTCTATGATGAGTTGCTGCTTAAGCCGCTCTTCTCCTTTGCCGGCAAAGGTATCCGCTTCAGCCCCAGCCGCAGCGAGCTGTTGGCCATCACGCCTGAAACCCGCTCCCTCTATCTGTTGCAGCAGCGGATGCATTTTGAAAAGACCATCGCCACTCCCGAGGGGATGACCCAGGCTGAGATACGCATCCTTTATATGTGGCCGGACGGCGATGCACTGACGCCGGTCCTCCCGCTCATCCGGTTGGGGCGCGGCAAGATGATGGGGGTCGACCACAACCGCGACCTGCGCTGGGTAGGCGCCTCAGCGGCGCTGATTGGCCAATAGACAAAAGTTCAAGCGGACGTAATAGAGAGGGTAATCAATACACTTGAACCAGGTAAGCTGCCGATTTGAATAGCTGGTTACCTGGTTGAATCACCAACAGAAACATCAATAAAATCATTAACATATAAGGAGCTTAAAATATGGTAACATTACCTTGGAATAAGCAGCAGGTACCACGGTGCTGTATCCCAGGGTTTAGCGCAGAGTTTACATTAACGACACGCGAGCTGTGGGTTGGCTTTTCGCCTATCTCGGTGCAGGTTACTTGCATGAATGTAGTAGCGTTTACGGTACCTAAGTATGCGGCTTACCGAAAGCCAGCAAACGGCAAACAGGAAGTGCGCAGCGCGGTCAGATTTCCGCTGCGTATGGAAGTAATGATCTCAACTGAGCAGGGCGAGATTCAGGCTTTCACCAGGGATGTTTCGGCCTGCGGAGTTCTCTTTGAGATGGCCAAAGCCATCCCGCCTGACAGCATCATTCAATTCACGTTGGCCATGCCTGGTGCAGCTCTGGGGCTGGACACGGATGTCAGAATCCAATGCCATGGACGCGTGGTTCGCTCCATCGGTGACGGAGCAAAGTATTTCACCGCTTCCACCATTGACGAGTACGAATTTGTTTAGTTGTGAAATCCAAACCGGACGATGAAAAGTATATGGAATCGGTAACAGAAAACAATAGCGCGGAGAGCAGGGACGAGCAGAGCAAGCCGGACGCCATCCGTGTGATCCTTGCCGACTCGCAGGCTATCTACCGCGTGGGCATTCGCAAGATCATTGCGCTCGAGGACGATATTCGCGTCGTCGCCCAGGCGGATTCATTGGCCAATCTTTTTGCGGCCATTCAACGCTATCCCACCGATGTGGTGCTCATGGAGGGCGGAATCCTGAGCGGAACCGTCGATGCGATTCCGGAGCTCCTGCGCATGGCTCCCGACGTCAAGCTCATTCTGCAAGCCACGCCTTCGGATGAAGCCAACACCGTCGAGCTCTATCGCAAGGGTGTCCGCGGCATCATCTCGCGCTCCATCTCACCCGATTTATTGGTCAAGTGCATCCGCAAGATCGCTGTCGGCGAAACATGGATCGACAACCGTTCGGTCAGCTGGGTCATTGAAGCCTATCGCGCCCAGGCCGCTGACCTGGTCAATCCACGCACCCAGCCCAAGATCTCTCCCAAGGAATTGCAGATCATCACCTGCATCACGCAGGGCAAGCGCAACAAGGAGATAGCAACGCAACTCGGCACCACCGAGCAGGTCATCAAAAACCATCTGCGCAAGATCTACGACAAGCTCGGCGTCTCTGACCGTCTCGAGCTCGCGCTCTATTGCCTGCACAACAAGATCATTCCCGCAGAGCAGGAAGAGCCCGATCTCAGGTGATCGGTATCATCCTCATCAAAAAAGAACCCCGGCTCAATGGCCGGGGTTTTACATTGTGTGGGTTATTTACTCGCTGGCGCTTGAGCAGCGTTCTGCCGCGCCACTTCCAGCAGGCGCATCAGTTCATTAAGTTCTGACTGGCTCAGATGGCCAAGCAGAGATTTCGGCAACGCCGTCATCGTCGCATCCATCTCGGCCAAAAGCTCAAGGCCCTTCTGCCGGATATGCGTACGCACAATGCGGCGGTCCGTCTTGTCCCGCTGCTGCCCGATGAAGCCCAGCTTTTTGAGCCGGCTCAGCAACCGCGTGATATCCGGCTCTGCGGCAATCATCCGCTCGCCGATTTCGGAGCAGGTTACGCCAGTCGGTTGCGCGCCCCTCAGAATGCGCAGCACGTTGTACTGCGTCGAAGTGATCCCCCATTGCTTGATGACGCGCTGTACGGCGCGACTCAGGCAATCCGCGGTACGCAAACACTCAAGCAGCGCCGCTTCTTCCGGCGGCGGCTGCTTGGGTTGCGCAAGGCTTTGGCAGATCTTCGTCATTACTGCTGAACGGCCTCAACTTCGATCGTCAGCTTCACCGCTTCGCTCAGGATAGCTTCCGGGAAGTTGGCGCCGACGTTGAAGTCTTTGCGGTTGATGGTCGCAGTCGCGCTGAATCCGCTGTGCTGCTTGTGGTCCATCGGGCTGGTGGCGGTTGAAGGCGCGTCAACGCTCAGAACCACAGGCTTGGTCACGCCATGCAGTGTCAGGTTGCCGGTGACCTTCAACCCCGAGCCGTCCTTCACCACGCTGGTGCTGGCAAAGGTCGCAGTGGGCTGCTTTGCGGTGTCAAAAAAGTCAGGGGTCTTCAAGTGGTTGTCGCGCGCTTCCATGCCTGTGTCCAGGCCAGCCACGTCGATGTTCACGTTCACGCTTGATTTTGTTGCATCAGCAGCGTTGTAAACGATTGTGCCGGAGACTTTGCCGAAGCGGCCGTGAACATTCGAGAGCCCAAGGTGCTTGATGCTGAACTCGACGTTGCTGTGCGCGCCGTCA
>CAIMNN010000457.1 GCA_903842845.1 uncultured Acidobacteriaceae bacterium
TGGACTGCGCGGGGGCAATTACATTGTGCTGGCAGTGATGGATGGGTTTGCGCCGTTTGCATCGAAGCCGATCGCTGTGACCGCCGGACAAAACAAACGCGTGGACGTCACGATGGCGATTGCGACCGAGCAGCAGAGCGTGATCGTCACCGACGAGTCGCCGAACGTGAACGTGGAGGCAGGCGGAAACGCAAACGCGATCATCATCAAGGGCAGCGACCTCGATGCGTTGTCGGACGACCCGGACGAGTTGGCTAGCGAACTGAACGCCCTCGCTGGACCGGCTGCGGGACCGAACGGCGGACAGATATATATTGATGGCTTCACCGGCGGTCAGTTGCCGCCGAAGTCGGCGATTCGCGAAATTCGCATCAATCAGAATCCCTTTTCCGCGGAGTTCGACCGCATCGGTTATGGGCGCATTGAGATCCTCACCAAGCCCGGCACGGACAAGCTGCACGGAAGTTTTTTTGTGCAGGGCAATTACAGCGGCTTCAACACCGGGAGCCCGTTCGACAAAAATGTGCAGCCTTATAATCGTGTGCAGTTCAACGGCAGCTTGAATGGGTCGCTGGGCAAGAACGCGTCGTTCGCTATCAGTGTTGAAGACCGCGACAACCACGATGTGCAGGTGTACACGTACACTCCTGGCACGGTGGTGAACCCGTCGACGGGCGTTTATCTTTTTCAGCAGCAGTCAACAACGACATCGGGCGATCTGGCGAACCCGCACAACAGATTCAACATTGCTCCGCGGCTTGATATACAGCTCGGCGCGAAGAACACGGTAACGCTGCGTTATCAGTTCTACCGCGACACCGAATCTGGGGACATTAGTTCGATGGAACTGCCGTCGCAGTCGACAAGCAATATATCCAGCGAGCACCAGATACAGGCAAGCGATTCGATCATCATCAACGACCACGTGGTGAACGAAATCCGCTTCCAGTACATGCACGACGCGAACTCGGCTACGCCGGTGAGTACTGCGCCGACTGTGCAGGTGAACGGCAACTTCACAGGCGGCGGTGCCAGTTCGCAGTCTGAGCATGAAACACAGGATCACTACGAACTGCAGGACATCACGACGTGGAGCGCGGGCAAGCATGCGATAAAGTTCGGCACGCGTTTGCGTCAGAACCGCGAGACGAACAACAGCAACGGAAATTTCAACGGCACATTCACGTTCGCCACGCCGCAGGCTGGCTCAAGCGACCTCGCGCTGACCAGACTGACTTATTCAACGGGGCCGACGACATTTTCGGCGAGTGCGTTTGATGCTGCGCTGTTCTTTCAGGACGATTGGAAGTACAACAAGTTCCTCACGCTCTCCGGCGGCCTGCGTTGGGAGAGCCAGAACCGCATCAACGACCACAACGATTGGGCTCCGCGCATCGCGTTTGCATACGCGCTGGACGGGCACAAGAACAACAAGACGCAGACGGTGTGGCGCGCGGGATATGGCGTGTTCTATGACCGCTTTCAGTTGGGCAACATTTTGCAGGCGACACGTTTGAACGGGACGACGAACGCTGTGCAGCAGTATCAGATTACGAATCCGACATGCTTTGACGCGGACAGCCTGACGAATGCGCTGGGGCAAACGCAGGGTTGCGGCGCGACTTCAAGCGCGAATGCCACCAAGGTGCAGATTTCGCCGAGCTACCATTCGCCGTATATGCAGCAGTTCGGAACGAGCTTGGAGCGGCAGTTGGGCAAGGCCGGGACAGTAACGGCGACGTATCTGCATACTTTTGGCGCGCACCAGATGATAACTCGCGATGCGAACCAGCCGGGCGGAGTGAATTATGACCCGAGCCTGGGATATGTGAACGAATATTATTCGGAGGCCGTGTTCAAGCAAGACCAGGTGAGCGCGAGCTTCAATGCGAAGCTGAATAAAAATTTGAGCGTGCGCGGGTTCTACAACTACACGGTTGCGAACTCGGATGGCGCGGGTGGTACAGCATCAAATGCATACAACCTCAGCCAGGATTACGGACGCGCGGGCTTTGCCTCGCGGCATTTTGTGATGGTGATGGGGAATTACAACGGACCATGGGGGATTAGCTTTAATCCGTTCATGATCGCGGTCTCAGGCAAGCCGTTCAATATTGTGACGGGCGGCGATGAAGAAGACAACGGATTTTTCAATACACGTCCGGCGTGGGCAAGCGATCCGCAGAGCTGTACGGCGTCAGGCGATGTGTTGACAAGCTATGGTTGCTTCAACACGGATGTAACGCCAGGCACTGGTTATACGCCGATACCGGTGAACCTCGGTCGCGGACCAGCTGCGGTGGCGATGAATCTGCGCATCAGCAGAACATGGGGCATCGGCCCAAAGGTCGACAACACGAACAACAATAATCAGGCCGGTGGGCCTCCGGGTGGACCTCCGGGAGGCGGGCGCGGACCTGGTGGTGGTCCAGGCGGCGGAATGGGCGGCATGGGTGGATTCGGCGGCGGCCCTGGGCGCGGCGGACCTCCTGGACCGGCAACGACAAACCGCAAATACAATTTGAACTTCAGCGTGCAGGCGCTGAACCTGTTCAACGACATCAACTACGGAACGCCGATAGGAACACTGAGCTCGCCGCGCTTTGGAAAGTCAACGAGCCTTGCTGGGATGATGTTCTCTCAAGGGCCCGCATCGAGAAGAGTTTTTGCGCAGGTAAACTTCTCGTTCTAAATATTTCGCTAGACAAAACGAGCCGGGCTTGATTCTTACCAATCAGGCTCGGCTCATTTTTTTTGTGACGGCGCCGCGGAGATGGCGTCGGCGGTAACAGGTTGTGCGAAGGCATCAACAAGCGAGATGACCTGCATCCTGGAGCGAAGCTCTTCGATTGTGGCCGGCGATTTGATGGAGAGGGTGATGCTTTCGCCGGGGAGCAGGTCGAAGTAATTGTCAGCGGGTGCGCCATCGAGCTCGCCAAAGCTGATCTGAATACTACGCGCAAGCACCGGTGATGCGATCTGCAGCGCGTAGTTCCCTGCACCGGATTTAGTATCGGCTGTGAGTTGCGTGGTGAGTCGCGCGGGCTTGAGCTCAACGACTTTTGTCGGCGCGAGGTAAATAAGATTGCGCGAGATGGTTTTGCCATCGGCTACGAGTTCGGCGATAACAAAAACTTTAGTCGTGTCGCGCGCGCCGGCTTCGGTGAGTTTGGCCATCGGCCATGTGAGATAAACCTTACTTGCAAGCGGGTCAACTTTGATGTCTTTGGAATCGCTCAACAAAATTTTTCCTTCGAAGTCCATCAAACGAACGCGAAGTGTTGCGTTTTGTGTTTCAGGCTTGTCAGAGACGACGTAGATGTTGACGTTGCCCTCATCAAGATGCGGTGTAACCAGCACTGGCGCGTAAAAGCGGCGTGCGTAGTATTGAAGCGCCTTCCAGCGGCCGTAGTAATCGATGCTCGACCACGACGCGACGGGCCAGCAATCGTTGAGTTGCCAGAAGATTGTGCCCATCGTCTCCGGGCGGCTGCGACGATGATGCTCGGCGCCGATCTTGATGCCTTCAGCCTGAAGGACCTGACTCACGTAAAGAAAATTCTTGAAGTCCTTTGGCTCGGGATAATCCTTGGCGAGGTAGTCGGCGATGATGGAGTTGCCTTCGTTGTTCTTCTGATGCGCGAGCAGGATGGGCGTAAAAATTCCGGTGCGGTCACCGGGCTCGGTGAAACTTTCAATCGTGCGCCACTCAGGGAATGACTGGAAGCCGTACTCGGTGACGAAGCGCCAGTGATGCTTTTCATACTCGCTGAATGGGACGCGTCCATGCCAGACGCTCCAGTCATGCTGGTCACCGGATTGGTAGTGGTCGCTCAGCGCTTCGTAGTCGGCGCTTGGAGAGCTGGGCCAGTAGGGCGTCTCGAGTGCAAAGCGCGCAACATCGCGAGCGAGAATGCCGCTGAACTCGGTCAGATAATCTTGCCACATTTGATAGCGCACATCGGCGGGAAGCTTGGGACGGTCGTTCCACTGGAGCGCAACTTCCGTCTCGTTGTTGCCGCTCCACAGAACGATGCTGGCGTGATTGCGAAGTCTACGCAGCTGGTCTTCGGCCTCTGCTTCGATGTTCAGCTTGAAGTCGTATGTACCGGGCTGCCAGTCATTCCCAAACATGAAGTCCTGCCAAACCATGAGGCCGAGCTCATCGCAGATTTGGTAAAACTCATCGCTCTCGTAATAGCCGCCGCCCCAGTGACGGATCATGTTCATGTTCGCGTCGCGCGCTGACTCGAGGATGCGACGGTAGTCCTTGGTGGTGACGCGGTTGGCAAAGCTGTCGAACGGAATAACATCAGCGCCTTTGGCGAAGACGGGAATGCCGTTGACGACAAGCTGGAATGACCGGCCCCACTTGTCCGGGTGACGGTCGAGAACAATGGAGCGAAGGCCGATCTTCAGCTTGCGCTCATCGACGCTGGTTCCCTTGCCGTCAAGTTGCGCGGTGAAGTTGTAAAGCGGTTGCGCGCCGTAGCCCGCGGGGTACCAGAGTTTTGGGTGCTGCACCTCGATTGGAAAATCAATTGTATTGAGCCCCAAGTGCAGCTGAACTTTGCGCGAGATGTTGATGGTCTTCTGGCCATCGTCGTAAGTGAGATTGATTTGAGATTGACCGTTGCCCGCTGAGTCTACTTCGACTTCCGCGTTGAGGTGTGCGGAGTCAGCAGAAACGTCACGTTGATGGACAACAAAGTCAGTGATGCGTGCGTGCTCCCATGCTTCAAGCCGGACGGGCTTCCAGATGCCGCTGGTAACAAAGCGCGGGCCCCAGTCCCATCCATATTCGTAGGCGGGCTTGCGCAGATAGGTTTTTGCGTCGACTTTGGTTTTGTCGTGCCATGGATCGGTCGCGGCAGCAGCGTCGGCCGCGGCAATGGCAGATGGGAAGCTGACCCACAACGAATTCTTGCCCGCGACAAGAACTCCCTTCACCGGCACGCGCCATGTGCGGAAGGAGTTATTAGCAGCGAGGATGAGCTTGCCGTTCAAGAAAACCTGACACGGGCCGTCGAGTCCGTCAAAAACCAGATCAACATTGCGGCGCGAAAGCAGATCGGCCGTCGCGTCGAAGTCGAGTGTGTACTCCCAACCGACTTTCTCAATCCACTGGAGCTTCGATTCGTTGTCGCGGTAGAAGGGGTCGTCGATCTTTTTGTTGGCGAGGAGGTCGAGGTGCACGACGCCGGGCACCTGCGCCTTCATCCAGCCGGTGACCTTGTCGCCAGAGCCGAGAGCCTGGCGAAAGCGCCAGCCATCGGTAAGCGGCTGCACTTGATTGGTCGAAGGATTTTTCGCGGCGTGCGCTGAGGGTAGCAGAAAGAAGAAAAGAAAAATTGCGATTAGAGTGTTAATTGTTTTCAGCGTTGAGTTGGCCATCGAAACCTCGCTCAACCGAGTGTAGTCGACGACCCGCTACTGTGCCAGCGGCTAACACGCAGACGAGCGGCATGATGGGCAGCCGGTAGCGGCCAACTGCCTGCGCGCCGCCGGAGAGGAGCAGGATATACGCGGCAATGAGTATGAAGAGAGTTCCAATTTGAGTGGAGAGTTGTGTACTACGCAGTGCCGTGAAGGCGTGCCAGTACAGCCAGAGCAGAAACGCGGCAAAGCCTATCATGACGAGCGCATGAACAGGATTGGTGAGCGCAAATTGAATCGCGGCAGCGGCGGAGTTTTGTGCAGGGAGCCGTGCAGGGGCGGAGTTTGGATTAGCTCCGAGCAGGGCGAAGAGGTCAGAGACGCCGGGCGTGAGAGCGACGATTACTGCCCCTTTGAGTTGAAGAGAAACAGCCGCGAATGGATGCGCGATGAGAATACGCGCAGCTTTGCGGCCTTCGTAATTTATGAGTTCGGATTGTTTATCAGAGGACGTTGAGTTGCCGGGGTAGCCCAGTTCGCGTTGTACTTCTGCAAACGGACGGTGTTCAACCTGCGCGATGACACCGGC
Source organism: uncultured Acidobacteriaceae bacterium (assembly GCA_903842845.1). Taxonomy (GTDB): domain Bacteria; phylum Acidobacteriota; class Terriglobia; order Terriglobales; family Acidobacteriaceae; genus CAIMNN01. The sequence continues at coordinate 5,966 of CAIMNN010000457.1, forward strand.
AGCCTGAAAGAAGTACAGATTTTTTTGCTGGACTGCCGTGAATCCGTTGAAGCCTGCGGAGTGTTGATTGCGTAATTGCCAGGGTGCAATTAGTGCGATGGATAAAGCGAGAACAAGTAGCGGCGACTGCCAGCGAACTCTCGCAGTGCGGCGGAAGAAAATTACTAGCGCGACTGCGATGAACAGTGGCAGATAGAGCGTGATGGGTTTGACGTAAGTTGCGGTGGCAAGGGCGATGGTTGCAAGTGCGAGATGAAAGAGATGCCTCCGAGAGAGAGCGCGAATAAGTTGGTCGAGTGCGAGCAGGAAGAAAAAGAGGAAGAGCGCCTCAGGATAAAGTTTGAGCGAATAAGCGAGTGACAGCGGCTCAAAGACCATCAGCCATGCGGCTGCTCGTGCGATGTTGTGCCTTTGCTGGTGAGTTGCGAAGACAGCGGCTGCAATGCGCACTGCAAGCCAGATGGTTGCGACA
>CAIMNN010000458.1 GCA_903842845.1 uncultured Acidobacteriaceae bacterium
CGCCCTTCAATTCATAGCCAGCGACAAAGGCGCCGTTCGTGCGCACCATTACGTTGTCGCCCTGGGGCAGGTCGCGCAGTGGCAACAATTCGCACACGGCAGGAACCTTCATCTTCTTGTCGTGTTCCGCATAAGTCATAGGCATAGGGCATCCCTTTCACCGGCGTTGCGCTTCTCTCGACTCAATCCTTCCTCTGCGACCTTGGCGAGCGGAGCAAAGTCTTTGTGAAACTTTGCCGCAAAGACGACGCTCGCAAAGACGGCCCGTGCGGCTTCTCCATCCAAATTGAGAACAACCGTTCCATCGTTGTGCGTTTTGAACGATACCTGCATAGAATCACTCCTCGTCCTCGACGATGTAAGGCTGCACCAACTCCGAATCTCGCTCAAGTGCGCACCAGGCGTGCGGCGCAATCAAAGATTTGATAAGGTCCGTCAAATAGCCGCGCGGCTTGCCGTACTTGAACAGAATCAAAAACGGCACTGCAAGAAACGGCACAACAAACTCCATAAACAGGCTCAGCGGCATCCCCAGAACCTTTGCATTTCCGGTGACGAAGTGGCCAAAGATGTTCATCACCGCCGCAAGCGCCAGCACGAGAATCAAGTCCTCGAACTCCAGTCCAAGGAACGTGACCTTGGTGTGCAGGTTGCGATGTACAGGCGTCAGATCGAGGCTCATTGTCAGTCTCCTCAAATTCCATGTGCTTGCGTAACCATCGACTCGGCAAAGCGAACAATTCCAGAAACCATCAGGGCGCCTATCGCCGCGATGAACTTGCGTATCCATGTGGAGCCTGGATAAATCTCCGAAACGACCCCGCCCATGTGCATCGCCATCGCGGCCAGTTGAGTCAGCGCAAAGATCGGCAGGATCACGTTTGCAACCCAGTTCACCAGGTTCATCACCGCCGTCCAATAGCCATCCGCGCTTGTCGGTCCGGCGTTCTGCACAAAGCCCTCAAGGGCGCGCAGAATCCCGGAACACATCAACGATGCGAATCCTCCATAAAGAAGCTGCTCGAACTGTCCGCCCTTGCTGTAGCGATAAACAGCCCCGGCAAAGAAAGCGCCGGCCATCGTGGGCATCATGACGTTTCCGGCCCACGAGGCAAGGTTCACAACTGCGCCATCAAGACTCATCGCATTCTCCTTACGCCGCCATCGCCTGAAAGAGTTTGAGCAGACCGGTTACGCACAAAAACCCGATCGCTGAAAAGACAAGCCGTGTCCACGGCCTGTGCCGCACGAAGTTCACCACGGCGCCAACACACGCGAGTCCAGCCGCCGCGGGCATGATCTGGCCAACGATGTAGTTCCAAAGTGAGCCGAGCATATCTGTCGTTGCGTATTGACCGCCAGAGTTCCATCCTTGAAAGAGTTGCATCGTTGCCGAGAGCGTCATCAGAAACAATGCTGCGATGATCGATGGCAACGGGTTCTCCCCCGCGGCTGTATCGAGCGTCGCCTTGAGCACGAAGTACCCGGCAATGACCGGCACCAACTTCGCGACAATGATTTGATTGACAAAGTTCTTGAAGACAGACTCGATGCTTGCGAGCCAGCTTGTTCCAACCGATCCGCTCGCCGAAGGAACGGTAATGCCCTGCGCCGCAATCCACGAAAGAAGCTGGGGAAGTGTCAGCAAAATCACAGTCCAAAGCACCCACTTCCCAGTCTTGCCATTGATGTGGAAGTTGGTGCCTCCTTCATGCCGCAGGCTTATTCCCGCGGCAGCCAGCGTGCAAAACGCCGCTGGCACTGCCAGATCGAACAGTAGTTGTAGGAGGTCGGAAAGGAATTGCGGCACAGGCATCGCGTATTCTCCTCGCTACTGAATGCCTTGAGCTTGCGTGATGAAGCCTTCAGCCATGCGTCCGAGTCCAGAGATCACAAGCAGTGCAACACCGGTGACGCCCCATCCCATGTAGCCGCGACCGCTCTTGAAATGCCAACCGGCGATGCCGAGGCACGCAATCGCAATCACCGGGGCGATTACATTGCAGCCCCAGTTCACGATGTTGAGTACCGTGCCTTCGACGGTGGTTGCCTGCTGGCCCTGTACTGCCTTGCCGAACTGCGGTGATGTGCCGAGGTTCTGCGCAGTGGCCACAAACGGCACTGCGAGATTGCCGGCGAGAATGACCCCGAGAGCGAAGACCAGA
>CAIMNN010000459.1 GCA_903842845.1 uncultured Acidobacteriaceae bacterium
CTCCAGATATAGAAATCACCGAGATCACCGACCGCGTCTCCAAGATCTGCGCGGCTAGTGCTGCCGCAAAAAAGCTCGCCACCGCGACCAAATCCACCTACGCTCCCGGCGGACCAGCGCTCCTCTTCGAAAACATCAAAGGTCATCCCGGCCACAAGGTCCTCATCAATCAATTCGGCTCCGAACGCCGCATGGCTCTTGCTCTTGGCGTCGAGCGCCTCGACGAGATCGCCGAGCGCATCAGCGGCCTCATGAATATGAAGCCGCCTAAGGGCTTCCTCGACAAACTCTCCATGCTTCCGCAACTCGGCGCGCTCACGTCGGCGTTCCCCAAAACCGTCAGCGCCAAAGACGCGACCTGCAAACAGGTCATTCTCCGCGAAAACTTCGACCTCAACCAGTTCCCAATCCTCAAGTGCTGGCCGCATGACGGCGGCCGCTTCATCACTCTGCCCTGCGTCCACACACGCGACCCCAAATCCGGCAAGCGCAACGTCGGCATGTATCGCATGCAGGTCTACGACGGCCAAACCACAGGCATGCATTGGCAGCGGCAGAAGGTTGCCGCCGAACACTACCGCGAAGCACTTCGCGCTGCAACCGTCGCCTCCACCACTGAAAACCCACTCGCCACCCGCGTAGCAGCAATGGCCGAGTCAGCCGGCGGCTCCGTCGCCATTCCTGACGGCCCCATCGGCGGCCTTCCCGCAATCGCCACGTCGAAGGTCAAAGGCTCTCGTCTCGAGGTCGCCGTAGCCATCGGCACCGACCCCGCAATGACCTTCTCCGCAATCGTACCCGCGCCGCCCGAAGTCGAGGAGTTCCTCGTCGCTGGCTTCCTCCGCGGCAAGCCTCTCGAAATCGTCCCCTGCGAAACCGTCTCGCTCGAAGTCCCCGCGCACGCCGAGATCATCCTCGAGGGCTACGTCGAGCTCGGCGAACTCCGCAGCGAAGGCCCCTTCGGCGACCACACCGGCTTCTACACCATGACCGAAGAATACCCGGTCTTTCACATCACCTGCATCACCCATCGCAAGGATCCTATCTACGCCGCCACTATCGTCGGCAAGCCACCGATGGAAGACGCATGGATGGGCAAAGCCGTCGAGCGCATCTTCCTCCCTGCCATGAAGATGAATATCCCCGAGCTGGTCGACATCAACCTGCCGCCCGAAGGCGTCATGCACAACCTGATGATCGTGTCGATCCGGAAGAGTTATGCCGGACAGGCTCGCAAGGTCATGAACGCCATCTGGTCGCTCGGCCAGGCCATGTTCACCAAGTGCATCATCGTCGTCGACGAAGATTGCGACGTCCACGACATCGGCGAGGTCACCCTTCGCGTCACAAATAATATTGACCCCCAGCGCGACATCGAGTTCACCCTCGGCCCCATCGACTCGCTCGACCACGCAAGCCGCCTGCCGAACTACGGCTCCAAGATGGGCATCGACGCCACCCGCAAATGGAAAGCCGAGGGCTTCGACCGCCCCTGGCCGGCGATGGTCGAGATGGACTCCGCCACCCGCGCCCGCATCGACGAGCTCTGGCAGACCCTTGGAATCTAGCGAGTAACTGGATTTTGCGCTATTATGTCCCGAAGAGTTGAGACATATGATCTTTTTTACTGAGTCTTTACCGCGCGATTGGTTCGACTGGACGAATGCAGGGATAGGTGTTGTCGGCTTGCTCTTTACATTATGGGCCGTGTTGCAGGCTACTGGCGCGAAGCAAGCAGCCGTGAGCACAGAGAAAAGTGTGAAAAAGCATAATGCCGAGTTCGATTTCGATACCCTGACAAGAATGGCAAAGGAATTACATGGGTATGTTGAATCAGGCATGATGTCCGAAGCAAAATTGCGTACAACAGACCTCCGTACCGAACTCGCGGTTGCCATACGTCATCATGAAGCTTATTTGGGCACTCAAGCCAGCTTGTTGAAAAGCAAACAGGCCGATCTAAAACTTGTCACAGACGGTTTAAATCGAAAAGCGGATGATTTGAGTCAAACAGAGAGAATTCGACTTTTGGGAATTACTGGTGCGATACTGGACTTGTTGGCTGGTCAGTGTGGTCAGTTACATTCAGCTACTGAGACAGGGGTGACAAATGGATGAAAGGTCGCTTGGATTTGTTAATCAGTTGATTGAAAAGACTGAGCAGGGGAAACTGCAATGGTCTACTGGATTTGAAGATGGCCAGTTCAAGACGATTGTGCCTGAAGGAGATTTAGTGTTTGTGGTTCAGTCTAATCCAGAGATGCGTAAGTTTATGATCTTGGATAATTATCAGGACGTCATACTTGAAGAAGAGATTTCACCGTCTGTTCTGCAAAATGTGCAAATTCAGGCAAATCAACCCAAACTGATTATGCTTTACAACAACATTGGTCAGTTGCAAAATCTAGTACGCGCATCGGCACTGAAGGTGAATGAAAAATTGGAAAAAGCGGAGAAATTCCTGTCTGCAATTTGAAGTCATGACTTTGGTTACGTTCATTTTAGTGATAGCTAGAGCTGGTTCAAATTTGTGTTTGAGATGTTGAACTGGCTCATGACCAGCTGTATTTAGTGGATAGAAAAATTCATGATTTCTGGTATACCTAGACATATGAGTGCATCCTTGGGCAGATTGCTCATTACTATTCTGGCAATCAACTTTTTGATTGTCATGCCTCTCCGCGCCCAAACCCCCGAGGCGTTTCGCTGGGTCAACTTCCAATCTGAGACCGACGCCGACATTGTCAGCTGGGTCACCCACTCCATGGCCAAGGAGAAGTGGACCTCCATCCGCGAGATCGGCGTGCAGTATGACGCAGCCCTCGTCGTCACTGAAAAACGCAGCACCACGCAGTCCATGCCCGATGACGACATCTTCACCATCTGGAGCGCCTCGCTCACCTCGCACGACCGCAAGCCCATCCTCTCCGGCACCAAACTCCGCTTCACCGGATGGCTGCGCTTTGTAAACGGCCACGCCTCTGAGATAACCGCGCTCTACGACGACTGCACCCACTGCCAGGCCACCACCTACTTCACTACCTTCCACTACGACGCCGCATCCCACGACTTTGTCGCCCGCTGGATGAAGACCGGCCAGGCTGCCCCCGTCTGGAGCTCGAACACTCTTGCCGAAGGCGACTGGGTCCAGATCTACGGCGTCTACCCCCGCCCCGACGGCACCGTGCAGCTCGGCACCTGGAGCCACTTTGAAGACTCCGCGCACAAGCCGCAGCAGGATTATGTCTATCTCTATTCCATCGAGGTCAGCGACGTCACCGAAGAAGCCGTGCCGCTGACCGGCAAAATGGCCGACCTCATGAAGCAGCGCCTCTGCCACGCCGACGGCCTCGTCCCCGGCCTCGCACGTGGGCAGGACGCGCCCATCTGCTTCCGCTACCACAGCTATGAGCCCCACCCCATCACTTCGCCGCCTGCCAACAACCACGGCAAAGCGCTGCCGTAGTTTTTCTGATGTTCAAATAATGTATGGGTGCCCCCGGTCCCACGCATTTGGGGACCGGGGATAGAAAAACCTGAATAGAGTCGACTCTAATCCACCACCACAACCTTCACCGCCTTCAAATTCCTAACCCAACGCGCCGGCCGCTTTTCGCCGTTTGCAACCATCTGGAATGCGCCATTCTCGGTGAGCGGTTTGCCATCCTGCGCATCGGCGACGATCACCGTTCCATCGTGCACATCCGGCGAAACCTCAGCCAGCGAGTAGACCACCCTGTAACCGTCCGTCCCCTCGGCCAGCACGTAATAAAGAAATTCTTTCCCATGCGGCGACATAGGCGCGCCCACGCGGCCCAGCAACGTGCTCAGCAGAACGCCGGAGTAATTCTCGCTCTTCTTCGTATGGCCGTTCACCACCGTCACTGAAACATGTGGCAGCGCCGCCAACTGCTCCGCGCTTAATGTCTCCGTCTTCGCCCCAAAGCTCACCGTCAGGCTTGTCGACGGTACTCCCGGCTTGTGCTCCATCATCATCCCGCCCATTCCGCCCTCCTGGGCCGCCACGCCCATCCCCAGGGCCAACGTCAACATACCAAGTCCACTCACAATTGCGACGCGCATCACAAATCCCTCCCACCGCCCATCGTATACTGTTGCCATGTCCACAGTGCGCAACATCGCGGCCATAGCCAAGGGCATGAGCATCACCTTTGGCGAGATATTTCAGCCCATCCAGACCGAGAACTACCCCGACGGCAAGGGCCCCATGCGCGGAGCCAAGTTCGAGGCCCGCTACCGCGGAGCCCACCAGCTCCAGCGCGACGAAAACGGCCTCGAGAAATGCGTCGCCTGCTACCTGTGCGCCGCCGCCTGCCCGTCAAACTGCATCTACATTGAAG
>CAIMNN010000460.1 GCA_903842845.1 uncultured Acidobacteriaceae bacterium
CGGCAACGGCCATGAGGTGGTGTACACCTCGCCGAACCCGTTTTTGTTCTCGGGCCGTGAGCTGTTGCAACAGGGCGAAGGCGATTACAAGGTTGTTGACGGGTCAATGACCAATTGCAGCCTGCCCAACCCGGATTGGTCGCTGTTCTCCAAGGCGATCGAGCTGCGCAATGAGAAGGCCACCGCTAAAAATACTTTCTTCAGATTGAAGGGCGTCCCGCTTTTCTATCTGCCGTACATCGGTCATCCGGTCAATGAGGAGACGCGGCAGTCGGGCTTTCTGATTCCGGTCCTCGGACTTTCAACGACCAAGGGCTTTACGCTCGGCGAACAGGTTTACATTGTGCTGGGTCGCAGCGCTGACCTGACCATCGGCTCGGAGTTTTACAGCGGCCGCGGATTTGCGCCGAACGGGGATTTCCGTTATCGCGGCAGCGGACTGAACGAAGTCAACTTACGCTGGCATGCGCTGCTGGACCGTCGTGTGGGGCCGGGGACAACGCCGACCGGCAACCAGGGCGGCGTGAACATACTCGCCGACCTGCGCAAAGACTTCACCGAGAACGCACGCGTCGCCGGGTCGGTTGAATATCTTTCGAATTACATTTACCGGCTTGTCTTTGACAACAACTACTCCATGGCGACCGACTCAGAGGTGCGCAGCAATATCGGCATCACGTCGAATCATGGCGGGTATTTGTTGTCGGGCAATCTAAGCCGCTTCCAAAGCTATGCCAGTTCCACGCCCGGCGACGAACTTCGCATTCTGCGGTTGCCGGGATTGCAATTTGACATGCTCGACCGGCCGCTGTTCAATTCGCCTTTTTATGCGCAGGCGAATTTGACGCTGGACCATCTTGGCCGCGCCGAGCCGGGCCTGCATGCGCGCAACACTCTGCGCATGGATATTCACCCGTCCATCTCGTTGCCCATTCACGCTGGAGAGTGGAATTTTGTGCCTGAGTTCGGCATGCGCCTGACCGGTTATACGGATTCGCAGATGCCGACTTCGGTTGTCGGCCTGCCGGGCGTGCCTACGGTGAGCCATGATGCACTGCTGCGCAAGGACCTGGAGCTCTCGTTTGATATTCGGCCGCCGGCGATCGAGAGGGATTTTCAAATCTCCACCCACACTTTGCGTCACGTGGTCGAGCCGGATATCTATTATCACTTTGTTACCGGCATTGGAGCGCAATCGCAGAATGTTCTGATGGTCGACACGCACGACCTTGCGACCAATACCAACGAGCTCGGCTTCAGCATTACGCAGCGTTTTTATGTGCGGTCCAACAACCTGCGCCCCTGCGATGCGGTGAAGACCGGCGGCTGTGAAAAACCGCGCGAGTGGGCGAGCTGGCAGATAGGGCAGAAATATTTCTTTGACAACAATTTTGCCGGAGCGTTGATCAACGGGCGGCGCAACGTTTTTGACGCGTCGCTGGATTTCAATGCGGTCACGTTCCTGACTGAACCGCGCAACACTTCACCCATTGTTTCGCGAATGCGTTTTGAGGCGGTGAAGAATCTGCGCGTGGAGTGGGACTTTGATTACGACCCGCGTGCCGGACGCATCCTGGCCAGCAACGTATACAGCGGCTATCACTGGGGTCGCGCGACGGTTGGCTTTGGACACTCGTTCCTCAATGCGCCGGATGAGTTGAGCCAGGCGGGAACACTGATTGCCAACCTGCAAAATCAGCAGTTGCAGCCATACTTCCAGTACGGCAAGCCCACCGACCGCGGCTTCAGCGTTGCGGCCAACGGCGGCTACGACCTTACCCGCGGACAGTTGCAATACGGCGGCATACAGGCGGTTTATAACCACGGATGTTGCGGCATCACGGCCGGCTACCGCAGGTTCTCACTGGGCACGTTGCGCGACGAGGTGCAGTATTTATATGGATTCACGCTTGCGGGCTTTGGCAATGCCGGTGACGTGCGCCGGTCGAACAGCATCTTCCGCGACCCCAAAGAACCGCCGCTGTACTAGCAAGCCCGCCGCAGGCCGGCCAAGACAACCTTCATTTAGAATGAATATCTACGGGTAATGCCCCGGATATGAAGGAGCGCACACTTTGACCAAACCACATCTTCTGGCGGCGCTGTTGCTGCTCGCCGCTACCATTGGATGCAAAGGCCAGCCGCCCGCGCAAAACGACGCCGCGCTCAACCATCGCATCGAAGTGCTCATCCGCTCCCAATACCGCCTGCCATCTGAGGTCAATGTCCAGTTGAAGGAGCGTAGCGCAAGCACGTTCAACGGCTACCAGACGCTGCCCATTGTGCTGACCTATGGGAAAAAGTCGCAGGAGTTGACTTTCCTGCTGTCGAATGACGGCAAGACGTTGGCACGGTTGGACAAATACGACCTGGATAACGCCGCCATCTTCAATATCGACGTCAAGAACCGTCCCATCCGCGGCAACCCCAATGCGCCGGTCACGGTAATCACGTTTGACGATCTGGAGTGCCCGTACTGCACACGCATGCACAAGCAGCTTTTCCCGGATACGATGGCACGCTACGGCGACAAGGTCCGCTTTATCTACAAGGATTATCCACTGGCAGAGATTCACCCCTGGGCGGTGCACGCGGCGGTGGATGCGAACTGCCTTGCTGAGCAGAATCCTGAGAGTTTCTGGAAGTATGTGGATTTTGTACATGAGCATCCGGAGCAGTTCACCGACCAGGAGCACAAGGTTGAGTTCAGCTTCAGTGCATTGGACCGCGTTGCCCGCCAGATGGGCACACTGGCCAAGCTGGACGAGCCGGCGCTGAATGCCTGCCTGACCAAGCAGGACGAGAGCAAAGTTCGCAAATCCATGGCTGAGGGCGAGGCTCTGAACCTGGAAGGCGCGCCGGCGGTCTTTGTGAACGGACAGTTGATCAACGGCGCTGTACCGATGGACCAGGTATGGACGGTGATAGACAGCGCGCTGACAGCCGCCGGAGTGCAGCCGCCGCCCAAGCCCGCCGTGCCTGCAAATGCACCCGCAGACGGAAGCGGAAAATGAAAATAACCACAAACGGGCTGCTGCTTCCATTTATCCTTGAGACTGGCAGTATTTAGAGGAGAACTAGCGTGCTAGGCAGAGCAAACCATCATTGGCTGAAGGGTTCCACGGTCCTGCTGGCAGCGGCGTTGCCGCTGCTATCCGCCGGCTGCAATCGCGCACCGGGACCTGATGTGTTGGCCACGGTCAACGGCAAGCCTATCCTGCGTGCCGAACTGGACCGCAACTATAAGAACTCACTGGGTGACAACCAGAAGGCGACGCTCAAGGAGCAGGAAGAGATCACGCGCCTGGGAATCCTGCGCTCGATGATCGACGACGAGATCCTGCAACAGCGCGCGGCCAAGCTTAACCTGGCGGCCACTGATGATGATGTGAACGCCAAGCTGACCGAGTTCAAGGCTCCGTATACTCAGGAGGAGTTTGACAAGCAGCTTAAAGAGCACAACCTCACACTCGACGACCTGAAGACCGAGTTCCGCAAGACGCTGACCAAGAACAAACTCCTGAACAAGGAGATTGACTCCAAGATCAACGTCACCGATGCGGAGATCAACAACTACTACACAGCGCACAAGGCGGAGTTCAACCTGATAGAGCCGCAGTACCACCTGGCGCAGATAGTGGTCACCGGCGTGCCCACGCAGCAGCAGGCTAACTTGCAGAACAACAAGGCGGGCAACGAAGCCGAGGCCAAGCGCAAGATAGAAGCGCTGCACAATCAGCTGGTGAACGGCGAGGATTTTGGCGCTGTCGCGATGAACTTCTCGGAGAACGGATACGCCTCGAACGGCGGCGACATGGGCTTTATTCCCGAGTCGCAGTTGAAGTCAGACCAATCGGTCTTCAACGCCATCAGCAAGCTGAAGACGGGCGAGATAACCGAAGTGCTCCAGTTGTACAGCATGGACCAGACCGGCCACCGGGTGGTGGTCTACTCTATCTTCAAGCTGCTTTCGCATGAGGCGGCAGGCCAGCGCGAGATGAACGACCCACGCGTGCGGCAGATAATCCGCCAGCTTCTGCACGATGCGCGCACACAACTGCTGAAGAACGCCTACCTCGAAATGCTGCACGACCAGGCGCAAGTGCATAATTACTACTCAGAGCAGTTGATGAAGGATGAAGCGCAATAAGGCAGTTTAATCACTCAATAGGACTGAAAGGGCGCCCATGTGGCGCCCTTTGTTGTGCCGGTAGCCGGACGCAGCGTGATGAGCACTAAGTGCAGGCAGGAGTGGTTACAGCAGCGCACGAGCCAGTGCCGTGAGTGCGTTGTAACTCTATCGCCTAGTCGGAGTGAACGCACCGGGTGTAAACCACGACGGGCGTTGGCGAGACTCTCCTGGCCCAGATTAGGGCAGAACTCAATGAGGCAGGCAGGGCGCGAGTTCAGCGCAAAGTAAATGGCCTCCGCGTTGGCGGAGGCCATTTGAACTGCTGCCTGACTTCGGCTTACTTCAGGTTGCCGTTCGCATCCATCGTGATGCCGCCGGCATTGGCGCTGTTCTTCTTTTCCTGATTGAGCTTGCGGGCGCCCATGGACTTCTGGCTCCAGTCGTCAGCGGCTGCAATGTCGGCCTTCACGGCATTCGCATCAGCGAAGTCCACATCGGCTTTGCGGCGATAGACGAGGTTGATGTAGGACATGGCGTCGTCGTAGTTCTCGCGGTTTGATACGGCCAGTTGCAGATACTGGAGAGCCTCATCAACGAGCGGCTTGTTCTGATCAGCAATCTGCTGGAGAACCTTCTTGGGGGCCTTCATGTTGCCCTTGCCGTCATCGTTCATGTTTCCGCCGGCTGCCTCAAACGCCTTGAGCACGTTCTCGTGAGCCATGGTCCAGTCGATAACGCCGATGGTGTAGGCGGCCTCGGGATCCTTGGGGTCGACGGCGAGAACCTTCTTCTGCCACTCGCGAGCCTTGTCGAGCTCCTTGATATTGAAGTAGAGCGAGGCGATCTGCTTGATGCTATTGATGTCGCTCGGGTCCTTTTGCAGGACCTCATTGAAGATACCGATGGCTTGATTGGCGGTCTTGAGGTTCTCAGGCGTGTCGAGACCAGGCACAACATTGCCGGCCAGCGCCGTTCCAAGATACGTTTTTGCCATGGGCAGTGTCGGATCGAGCTGTGTGGCCTTCTGGAAGTGGCCGATGGCCTCTTCAAAGTGGTTGGCTTTGTAAGCTTCGACGCCCTTGTTCAGCTGGTCACGCGCCGCGAGACGATCACACCCGCTCATGGATACCATGATCCCGGCCGCAAGCACTGCAAGACTCCAGAAACGCACAGATTGGTTCATTGTCTTTCTTCTCCTTCAGGCTGACACCGTTTTTTCGGGGGCCTGGAAATGTGATTGCGCATCCTATTAGACGGCTGGTATCTACCGCTTAATAGGATAAACCAGATTGTACACCCGACGGCAACTGGAAATCGTGATACCCGTCATACTCGGAACCAAGGAATACATAAATTAACGTCCCGTTCCGGGGGTTAACAGGCCCACATTTTCAGCACCTGCCGCGTGACCGATGTCGACGGCATCCGCGATATGGCTGAAGGCAATCTGGTCATCACCCTGGATGAAGAGAACGCGGTCAGCCCTGGTACGGAAGATGTCCGACAGTTTGCCGGCCAGATCGGCTTGCTTCACGTCGACCTGGTTCAAGCGGTAGATGAGCGACCCATCTGGTCTTCCTGAAACTTCAAGAACGATGGGATTGCCGGTGGAGGATGCAAGGCCCGCCGTAGCGGGCAGCATTGCGTGTTCTCCCTTTGGCATGACCGGGACTATCACCATGAAAATGATGAGAAGCACGAGGAGCACATCGATCAGCGGTGTGATGTTGATCTCTGAAGAGACTCTGCCGACTGCATCACTGTTCATCGTCATGCCCTGCCTCCTCCGCCAGTCGTTCGCCGGTGAACCAGGAGGCTTAGTGGCCTTCCTGGATCTTGGGGGTGATAATGCCGATGTTGTCCACGTTCGCAGTCTTCGCGATATCGATCACATCCGCCACATAGGCAAAGTTGATCTCATCGTCACCCTTGATGAACATCACGCGCTCGGCGCGGTTCGCGTAGATCTTCGACAGCTCACTTTCGAGCTGCGAGTGATCGACAGGGTTCTCGTTGATCTTGTACTGCGGCTTTGCGTTTGCAACGTGGAGAATCTGGACCACGATCGTACGGTCATTATTTGGCTGCTGCTTGGCAGGGTCCTTGGGAGGCTGTGGTACCAGCGCCTCAAGACCTTTCGGCGTCACAGGCACGATCACCATGAAGATGATCAAGAGCACCAACAAGACGTCGATCATCGGCGTCACGTTGATGTCGCACATTGCGCCGCCGCTGTTACCTGTCGTCATTGCCATGGCTAAAATCCTCGATTTCTACAGATCGTAATTACTTGGGTTGCTGCTCCAGACTGGTTCGGTGAACCAGTTTGGTTGGCACTGCGGGCAGGTTAGATGACCCCGCCAGTAGAACCGGCTTCGCGCTTCTGGATGAGCAAACCGACCTTGTCCACGCCCGCGGTACGGACGGCGTCGATCGCATCCTCTACGGCGCGGAACTGGGCACGGGCATCGGCGCGCACGAATATCTCTTTGCCGGGCTTATCGGTGAGCATATCGCGCACCTTGGGGCCAAGCTGATCGTCCGTGGTTATATTCTGCCCCAGGTAAACTTTGCCGTCGCGAGTGACCGCAACAACGATCGCATCTTCCTTGTCGGCATCCGGCATTGAAGTCGGGTTGTCGGCTTTGGCAAGATCGACGTTCACCTTGTTCTGAAGCATGGGGGTGATCACCATGAAGATAATCAGGAGCACCAGCATGACGTCCACCATGGGTGTCACGTTGATGTTCGAAGTGACCTTCGAGCCTTCGTCTCTTACTGCAATTCCCATAACAGGGCTCCATGAGTTGGAATGGCCGGCCGTGAGGCCGAGTTACCGATTCGCTTACGTGGCTCGAGGTGAGGATTCTGCGGGCGGGGAAGCCGTAAAGGCACACCGCCCGCGAAGATTCCGCTCAAGCCAACAGGCGCCTCGCTTAGCGCTTGCCGCCCTGCTTGATGAAGTAGTCCACGAGCTCGCTCGAGGAGTTGTCCATCTCGACGTCAAAGGCCTCAACGCGGCCTGTGAAGTAGTTGAAGGTCATAACCGCCGGGATAGCGACGAGCAGACCGAAAGCGGTGGTGACGAGAGCTTCCGAGATACCGCCGGCGACCTGGCCGATACCGGAAGACTTGGCTGTGGCGATTGCACGGAAGGCGTTCAAAATGCCGACGACGGTGCCGAACAGACCGACGAAGGGTGCGGTCGCGCCGATGGTGGCGAGAACGCTGAGGCCCCTCTTCAGCTTGGCGTGAACGATCGACTCAGCCCGCTCGAGTGCGCGCTGTGCGCTCTCGATGCCGATCTCTGTGCTGCCAGAGGCGCGGAACTCCGCGAGGCCGGCGGCAACAACTTCGGCGAGGTGAGACTTCTTGCTGCGCTCGGCGATCTTGATCGCCTCGTCGAGTTTGCCGTCCTTAAGGGCACCGGCAACCTTGGGGGCGAATTCGCGGGACTGCTTGCGGGCAGCCGAGAAGTAGAGAACACGGTCGATCATGACGGCCAACGACCAGATGGACTCAATGAAGAGAAGGATAGCCACACCCTTGGCCAACCATCCCATGTGATTCCAGAGGTCAAGGGCGCTGAAGCTGACTTCCTCGCCATCGAAGAAGGCGAAGTGGGTTGCATGCGAAGCGAAATGTGCAAGCTGAGCGAGAATCACAGAATCTTCCTCCTAAGGAGTTTCGTTGAAAAACATACTACAGCTGTGGAGCGCGGCAGCTCGGCCGCCCTCAGTTCCAGGTTGCGAAGGCCCACCCACAAGGGGCGGGGCTCCAAAAGAGATCAACCGCCGAGCGAGAAGACCACGTTGACTGTGGTATCCACTTCGACTGGTTCACCATTCAAAAGGTATGGGCGGTAGCGCCATGTTTTAATGGCATCCAAAGCCGCCTGCTGAAGCATCGCAGGACCGCTGACCACGTGGGCGTTTTCAATGGTGCCCGACTTGGAGATGGTGGCCTGGATAACGACCGTGCCCTGCACGCGCGCTGCTTTGGCGATGGCAGGATAGACGGGCTGTGTCTTTTGCAGGATCATGCCGGCCATGACGCCGCCGGAGATGCTGATCCTCTTCGGAGGAGCAGCCTGAACCTTGGGCGAGGTGTCCTTGCCGAAGACGCTGCCGAGAACGCCGTTCGAGCTGCCACCGAGGCCTTGCATGCCCTCGACGCCGAACGAGTTCGGAGCCGCTTCATGCTCGTTGACCTGCATAATATTTTTAGGAATCTGGCGCGGCGCGACGAGCTGATTGTTCATCATCTCGGACTGCACCTTGACGACGTGCTGAATCTCCGGCGGCGGCGGCGGGGGCGGAGGAGGCGGAGGAGGCGGTGCCACAAGAAGTGTCGCGAG
>CAIMNN010000461.1 GCA_903842845.1 uncultured Acidobacteriaceae bacterium
ACCTCGCCGGTGACCGGCGTGATGTTCTCAAAATATTGGCCGCTGATGGGTTCCACCCATGTGCCGCCGATGTAATTGCCATACCGTTTGTGGAAGCTGATCTTTTCGCTCAGCTTGCCGGGATGCAATCTTACAGTCGCCATTCTCGATCTCCTTTTGCGTGGCTTTGGTTGCGGTCCAGTCCCGGTGCGGAACCACGCAGGGCGCAATAATACACGCAGGCAGCGGTTGACTGGCAACCCCATTTTTTGCTCACCATGCGGCCTAAGTATCGCCCAGGCTTCGCCGTAATGGTGAACTGGTCATGTTTCGTCAGTTATATGTGTCTTTTCCGGTTCAACGGAGTCACACCGATGGATTACTCTAATACCGGAAGACTTTCCCGACTGTGAGTCCCCTTGAATCCCACGATTGTACAAATTGAAGCTCTGACCAAGGTCTTTGAGGGTAAGGACCGAGTTGTTGCAGTTGATCGCATTGACCTGGAGCTACATGAGGGCGAGATATTTGGATTTCTCGGCCCCAACGGCGCAGGCAAGACAACGACCATCGGGATGGCGACTACGCGCATTCTGCCGACCTCCGGCCGTATCGTCATCAACGGCATTGATGTGGTGAAAAATCCTGCCGAGGCTCGACAGTTGATCGGCGTGGTTCCACAGTTCAACACGCTGGACAGATCACTGACGTTGTTTGAGAATTTGTATTTCCATTGCCGCTATTTTGCGATGAGCCACAGCGAGGCCAAGACGCGGAGTCTTGAGCTGTTGGAACAGTTTCATCTTGGAGAACGGCAGAAAGCGTATCCGGCGCAGCTCTCAGGCGGTTTAGGGCAGCGGTTGCAGATTGCGCGCGCGATAGCGCACCGTCCACGCGTGCTTTTTCTTGATGAGCCCAGCGCTGGCCTCGACCCGCAGAGCCGTTTGGCGATGTGGTCGATCGTTGAGCAGTTGCACAAGGAAGGCATCACGGTTCTGCTGACGACGCATTACATGGAAGAGGCCGACACGCTCAGCGACAGGCTGGCCATCATTGACCATGGCCGCGTGCTGGCGCTCGGTTCGCCGGCGAAGTTGAAGTCCATCTTCGGCGTGCGTACGGTTTATGACATTACGCTGAAGTCGCTTGAAGGGGTTGAGGCCGCGGCGCAGTGGCTGCTGACCAAGCCGGGTGTGGAATCCGCAGAGCCTTACGAGCATGGAATTCGCATGACCGCGGACAACACGGACGGCCTGCTGCCGCTCATTGTCGAGGCAACCACTGCACAGCGTTTGATCGATATCAAGATGCAGGTTGCAAATCTTGAATCCGTTTTCATCAAGCTCACCGGGAGGGACTTACGTGATTAGCCGCGCTGAATACTTTAAATCCTTCCTTGGACTTTTTAGCCGCGACCTGCGTGTGATGCGCCGCGAACTGATGCCGTTCATCTTGAGAGTCGGCATGCAGCCACTGCTGTTTATTTTTGTTTTCACCGCTGTGTTGCCACGCATGGCAGGCGGCAATCCGATGGGCGGCATCAATTTTGGTCAGATCATTCTGCCGGGCCTGATGGCTGTTGGCATCATGTTTACCGGTATCGCCGCAGTTGCGCTGCCTCTCTCGACGGAGTTCGGCATCACGCGCGAGATTGATGACCGCGTGATGAGCCCAATTCCGTTGTGGCTGGTGGGTTTTGAGAAGCTCTTTTTCAGCGCGCTGCAGTGCATCGTCGCGGCTACGCTGGTGATTCCGATGGCGTATTACATTCCAGCCACACCGGTGAAGCCTGAGATTAGCAACTGGTTCTTGTTTATTTTTGTGCTCATCGTTTCGAGCTTCCTTGCTAGTTCGCTCGGACTGGTGATCGGCTCGAACGTGAATCCCAAACAGATCGGGCTAGTCTTTTCCATCGTGCTGGTGCCGATCACATTTTTGGGTTGCGTTTATTATCCGTGGGTTCCGATACAGCTTCCGGCTCTCAAATATGGTGTGCTGATCAATCCGATCGTTTACATCTGTGAGGCGCTGAGGGCCAGCGTTACGCCACAGGTGCCAAGCATGCATTGGTGGATAACCTGCCCGGCGCTGCTTGTCTTTACCTACCTGCTCGGCTGGTGGGGAATTCGCTCGTTCACGCGCCGCGTTATCTCATAAGAGTGAAAGACGTCAATCGCGAAACAGTATTCAATGGGTTGAAGCAGTTCAACATGCCCAAATCTATTTGCAAGCAGCGCGGCAGAACGAAGCGAAGAGCGCTTCGTCTGCTTTTATCGTTGTGTGTGCTTGTACTCGCCGGTTGCGGCGGCGCAACACTGACGATGCGGCCGAGCCTGGTTATTACGCCGGGCAGCGCGCAGATGGACACCAACTGCACGGGCTGCAATCGAGCGACGCCGAGCGGTGGAG
>CAIMNN010000462.1 GCA_903842845.1 uncultured Acidobacteriaceae bacterium
GACCTGCTCTCCGTCATCAGCTTCCGCGTCACCGACCTCGACCGCACCGAAGAAACCGCGCACGCCATCGAAGCCGCCGCAGGCAAAGGCTACATGACCACCAACTGGATCGACCAGAACCGCGAGCTCTTCCGTGCGCTGAAGATGGAGCAGTTCGTCACCTTCATCGTCATCGCGCTCATCGTTCTCGTCGCCGCACTCAACATCCTCATCGCGCTCACCATGATGGTGATGGAAAAAACCCGCGACATCGCCGTGCTGATGAGCTTCGGTGTCAGCGCCGAGCAGGTCCGCCGCATCTTCCTCTTGCAGGGCTTTCTGATCAGCGTCATCGGCACCGCCATCGGCCTCATCATCGGTTACATCGCCGCATGGGCCGGTGGCCACTACCACTTCATCCACGTCTCGGCCGAGGTCTACAATCTGGACACGCTGCCCTTCGCCCCGCGCGCGCTTGATGGCGTAATCGTCGCGGCGCTCTCAATCGGCGTCTCGCTGCTGGCCACGATCTATCCATCATCCAGCGCGGCGAAGATACTGCCTGCTGAGGCGTTACGGTACGAATAATTCTTCAACATTTTGATAGCTCTGTCGATAATTAATAAGACATGCAAACTGAACACAAGCTATCAATCAACATCAGCGATTTTCGAAATCAGCGGAAAGTGATTTTGTTGATGATGAAAGGTGAACCGATAGAAATTCATTACAGACGCACACTTATCGGTTACTTGGTGCCGGAACCAAACATACAGGAACATCTTGAAGAAATGCTCAATGAACTTACTTCGAAGAAGCGCAGAAGCTCTAGAGATTAATTGTTGCGCAGTAATGCTTTATTTCAAGTCAAGGTACTGCCAAGCTCCCGGCTGCCCCCAAACCCAATCTCCAACTTTTTCCTGAGCTCGGTCTTCGTTGCCTCATCGCAAAACGCAGCGTCAATGGCCATCAAATTCGTGCGCAGAAACTCGCTCATTCCCCAACCGAAGTGTTTGTGCAGGCCCTCGTATTCAGCAGTCAGAGTCGTCGGCGTCAACATGCGACTGTCGGTGTTGGCGTTCAATCGCACTCCGGCACGGTAAAGCCGGTCGATTGGATGCTCAGTCCACGATTCAATGGACGGAATAATCTGCACATTCGCGCTCGGGCAAAGTTCCAGGTGAATTCCCTCGCGCTTCAAGTGCTCCACCAGCGCCGGGTCCTCATAGCTCCGCGTGCCGTGGCCGATGCGCGTCGGCTTCAATCGCTCCAGCGTCTCCCACACGCTCGCCGGGCCGCACGCCTCGCCTGCATGAGCCGTGCGGCAGATGTTCTCACTCAGCGCAAATTCAAATGCCGCCGCATGCGCATCCAGCGGAAAACCGGCCTCGTCAGCAGCCAGATCGATCGCCGTCACCAGCGACCCGCGGAACTCCGCTGCAAGCTTCGCAGTCGTCATGCTTTGCTCAGCCGTGAAATGCCGCAGCGTGCAAAGGATCAGCCGCGCCTCGACTCCTGTCGCCGCGATTGCATCCCGTGTCGCGCGCTCAACAATGCGCACCACATCACTCGCACTCAATCCGCCTTCCAAATGCAGCAGCGGCGCAAAGCGAATCTCCGCATAAATAACACCGTCTGCTCGCAGTTGCTCAAACATATCCGCAACCACTACTTCCAACGACGCCGCACTCTGCATCAGCAGAAATCCCTTGGGCGCGCGGCTCAAAAAATCGGCAAGGTTCGTGCACTTTGCCGGCGCAACATACTCACGCGCATACTCCGCCTCAGTCACGCCCGGCGACAACCGCCGCACCGCTTCATAGCTCAGCGAGCAATCCAGATGCAGGTGCAGTTCGATCTTGGGTAATTTGCGCAGGTCCATAACTATTATTGTGGCGTGATGATTCCGCCTACTGCCGAGCGGCGCGGCAGAATAATTCCACGATGGTCAATCTCTGCTGGCGGCCTCACCGGCGCGCTCTCGGCAATCGCCTCGCGCTCGACGATTGCGCCGCCGCAAGCCGGGCACCAGTCGCCCTTGGTCGTCGCGGCTATCACCGCGTGGCAGTTTGTGCAAATTCGTTCCATGTCTCCAGTCTAAAACCACTGCCCACTCCTATCTCTTTATTGCTAACAAATTTTCGTTCGCTCCATATCACTATTGACTAGACGCTAAACGCTAGACGCTCTTCGACGCATCCTATCCCCCTGTAAACTAGATCCATGCATCTTCCTCTGCGCCTGGTGGCAATCGACCTCGACGGAACGCTGCTTGATTCAATGGGCCACGACCTGAGCGAACGCAACTTCAAGGCTCTGCGCGCCGCCGAGGCCGCTGGTATTCGCGTCGTAGTCGCCACCGGCCGCAGAATGGCTTACGCC
>CAIMNN010000463.1 GCA_903842845.1 uncultured Acidobacteriaceae bacterium
ATAACTATATGGAACTTCATTATCAAAATAATTTGAAAATAATCGAACAAACTGCATTGTTCAGTGATATATATTTACATTATGTCAATTGAATCAATTCTCACCCAGATCGATGCGGAGATCGAACGGTTACAGCAAGTACGCAAACTGCTGGCCACCTCCGGAGATATCACCGCTGTATACACCGGCAAAAAGCGCGGCCCAAAGCCAGGCGCAAAGCGTGGACGCAAACCCGGTCCGAAGAAAGGCTCCAAGCGCAATTTGAGCCCAGAAGCACGTCAGCGCATCCGCGAGGCGCAGCAGCGTCGTTGGGCGGCTATCAAGTCAGGCAAGAAGTCGAAGTAGTTTTAAATGGAATGCCGCAGTTGAATTTCAGCTGCGGCAAATCTATTGAGCTTATCCGCACATATACTAGAGTTGTATCTATCGTTTGAAATTAGTCACAAGCCAACGAAGCCTACCAATATTCTGCTGCCAGAACCTTCGGCGGCCCGGAGTGCCCTTCGATCACCTCTGTCTCGATAACTGCTTCCATATTCATCTGTTCCCAGTTCTTGGGTGCGTTCTTCAATAACTCGTTCAGGTATTCAGATTTATACAGAACTTCGCCGGCTGCTTCAGTTCCTTCTTCCGAAATTCCCGCCGCTATCACTACCGGTTGCCCGGTAACCGTATCGCGCATGCGCACAATGATGGCGTAATCGCGCGATAACTTCTGATAAGGCAAATCCCACGCCGTTGCCCACGTTGTCTGCTGCGGGCTCTTGCGGTCCACCAGCAGCGCAACTCCGTCCTTCGATTCAAATCCGAAGCGCAGATGCTGGGTCAGCCGCAGCGTCCATAAATTGTCGAAGGCGCCGATAAGAATGATGGGCCCCTCGCGCAACTGCCCAAAGCTTGCCTGTGATGCTGGCACAACTCGAAAATCCTTGTGCAGCTTTTCAAACTCCGCGGTTGTCCGTGTCAGTGTGACAACATCAGCCAACGAAAGATGACCGGCATAGTGCAGACGAAAATAGAGCGGCTCCTGTTTGCCGAGCGACGAAGCAGCATCCAGTGATTGAATGGCGCCCACATCGATGTTCTTGGCAGGCTCGCCAAGGCAAAAAGTTGCCGTCCCCTTGGCTGAAGTAAGCGGCGCCCAAAAAACGTCCAGCGTATCCGGTGGTGGCGGCGGGGTAAGCCGGTACCAGTTGCTGCCAAGCACAATGCCAGCGGCAAACAATATCACTAGCGCCGCGGCATACATAACTCGCCGAAAAGTTTTTCGCTTTGACTCGCTCGGCGCGTCAACTGTCGAAGCAGTCGCAGACTCATGAGCATGCTCGCCAACATTCGGCAGATGGAAGTGCGTCTGGTAGCCGCCGGCCGGCAGATCAATCACCAGCTCACTCGCGTGCGCGTGGTCAATGTAATACTGCGCCAGCCGCTTGCGGATCTCTCCGGCGGTTATCCGCACCACCGGGTCCGCATTGGCGTCGTAATCCGGGTCCCGCTTGAAGACCTCGATTCCCAGCGTCCGCTCTTTCAGTTCATCCCCACGGCCTTGCAGGCTCTGCTCAACCACATAGGCCAGCAAGGCCGGGTAGCGCTTGCTGTTCGCAAAAAGCGGGTGCGCAAGCAGACGTTCTAGCTGCACACGAACGGCTGCTGCATCTACGTGAGTAGGAATCTTGTCATTAGGTCGAAGCTGGTGGGCCCAATCTGCCATTCTAAAAGCCTTAGTGACGTATCATACGTCTCGGAGCAAGGATTGTCTAGTGGGTTATTAAGCTATTAATTTCAATAACTTAATTCCAAAAAATTAGTATATACCCGATGAACCTTGTCAGAGCTTTTTCTGAACCCTAATCTGATGCTGGTCCAGGGGTTCACTTCATCTACCCGGCAACGTTGTCGTTGCCACTAGAGATTCAGAAGTGTGACTCCTTGAGATTGCGGCTCTCGCCCCTTCGACGAAGGGGCGATTTTTTTGCTCACAGCATTCCCGGCAAGGTCAGCAGCCGCGGCTCTGTCAGCTCCACCATTGCAGCCGGGATACCCTCGCGCCCTATCCCGGACTCCTTCACTCCGCCGAAAGGCATCGTCTCCGTCCGCCAGCCTGGGGTGTCCCCGACTATGAGCGCGCCCACCTCCAACTCTCGGTAAGCCGTCTGTATCCGGCCCAGGTCGCGGGTCAGCAAACCTGCCTGCAAACCAAATCGCGAGCGGTTGACATCAGCCAGCGCCTCTTCGTAATCCTCATAGGGCTCGATGACGAGAATCGGGCCGAAGGCCTCCTCCTCGAGGACCTTCATGCCGGGCTGGGTGCCAGTGAGGATGGTCGGGGGAAAGAGATTGCCTTTGCGCTCGCCACCCTGGACCAGTTTTGCTCCGGCCTCGAGAGCTTCCTTCACCCACTGGTCCATCTTCTCCGCATGCGCCACAGACACCAGAGGGCCGGTCTCGGTGGACTCAAGTGACGGATCGCCGGGCGTCATCTTGGATGCGCGCTCGACGACCTTCCATAGGTAGCTTTGGAAGATCGGACGGTGCACGTAAACGCGCTGCAAGCTGACGCAGCTTTGGCCGGCATGGCTGAACGCCGCTTGTGCCGCGCGCGAGGCTGATGAATCCAGCGACTGCCAGTCGCTGTGGACAATCAGCGCTGAGTTGCCGCCGTGCTGTAAGAGCATCCGCTTGTGTCCGCTCTTCGCCTTCAAGTCCCAGCCAACGCGTGACGAACCGGTGAAGCTGACGATCTTGATGCGTTCATCCTTCTCGGCGAGCCAGCTTGTGTCTGTGTTTGATAGCGGTAGAACGGCGAGCGCTTCGTCCGGCAATCCGGCCTTGAGGATGATTTCGCCCAATGCCAGCGCGGTGAACGGCGCTTGCAAGGAAGGCTTCAGGATTACTGGGCAGCCGACTGCTATGGCCGGAGCGAGCTTGTGCGCCACCAAACCCAACGGAGAACTGTATGGCGTGATTGCCAATAGCGGACCGACTGGGAAACGGCGGATGAGCGCGGTGCGGCCTTCGTTGCCCTCGCTCAGATCGAGTGGCAGCGAAACGTCGCCAAAGCGCATCGACTCCTCGGCGGCGAGCTCGAACAATTGCGCTGAGCGCTCCACTTCGGCGCGTGCCTGACGGACTGGCTTG
>CAIMNN010000464.1 GCA_903842845.1 uncultured Acidobacteriaceae bacterium
GCAGTCGGTGGCATCATGCTTTTCTATATGGCTTCCATGCTCCTCGGCTTCTTCGGCATCCACTTCTTTAATTTCAATTCCAGCTCGCCGCTCTCCATCGGCTTCAGCATTTTCGTCGTCATCATCGCCTCGCTCAATCTAACCCTCAAGTTTGACATCATCGAGCGCGGCGCAAACGCAGGCGCTCCCAAATATATGGAGTGGTACGGCGCATTCGGCGTCATGGTCACTCTCATCTGGCTCTACCTTGAGATTCTCAGCCTTCTCGCCAAGCTCAATCGCCGCTGACACTGCTCAAAAAATCAACGGGCCGCGAAGTTATCTTCGCGGCCCGATCACTTTGCGTCACTTGGTCTCAACTTTGCTTGCTTACCTTGAACGATCCCACCAGCCCCGTCAGTTCGCTCGCCAGCGCCGAGAGCTGCCTGCACGCCTCCACCGAATGTTGCGAACTCGACGCCATCTGCTGAATGATCGTCGCTATCTCGTTCACGTTCTCGCTCACCGACTGCGTCGAATACGATTGCTCCGTCGCCGCAGACGCTATCTGCGTCACCATCCGTTGCACTGACTCCGACCCATGGATGATGCTGTTCAACGCCTCGCCCGATGACTGCGCCGACTCAACCCCGCTGTGAACGTGGCTCATGCTCGAGCGCATTGCCTCCACAGCCTCGCCCGTTCCCGCTTGTATCGCCCGCACCGTCGCGTCGATCTCTTTCGTCGCCGTGCTCGTCCGCTCGGCCAGCCTGCGCACCTCACCCGCAACCACAGCAAACCCGCGCCCATGTTCGCCCGCGCGCGCCGCTTCTATTGACGCATTCAACGCCAGCAGATTCGTCTGCCCTGCAATCTCGTTGATCACGTTCACAATTTTTCCAATGGCATCGCTCGAACGTCCCAACTCCTCGATCTTCGTCGATGTCTCCTCGTTCGTCCGCAGCAAGTCGCCTATCGACTGCACAGTCGACTGCACCTTGGCTCCGCCCATCTTAGCGCTCTCTTCAGCCGTCCGCGCATCATCGGCCGCGCGTTGCGTCGTGTTGCTTATCTCCAGTACCGCCGACGACATCTCATTCATCGTCACCGTGATGCGTTCGGCCTGCTGCTGTTGCTTCGTCGCCTGTTCCGCCGTCTCGTTTGCCGTGGTCTCGAGCTCTGTCGCCGCATCTCCCAGCGTCAACGCATGGTCGGCGACCTTCGCGACTATCTTCTCCAGCTTCTCAATAAAGACGTTGAACCAGATCCCCACTTCGTCTATCTCGTTGTGTCCGTTTACTTCAATGCGTCGCGTCAGGTCGCCTTCGCCCTCCGCGATGTCACGCATATATTGCGCCAGATTTCCCAGCGGCAGCACAACTTTCTTCTGCACCACCCACCACGCCGCGCCGCAGCTAGCTATCGCAAACACCAGCATCAGCAACCCGGTTATACGGCTGGTCAATGAACTCCTGTCCACCGCCGCCAGTTGCTTTTCAAAACTCGCGCTGATCGCTTTGTCCAGTTGCCCCATCGCCGCAGTCAGCGCGTTGTTCTCCTTGCCCAACGCACCCACCTGGCCCATCAACTCATCGCTCGGCGCGCTCTTCGCAGCCACCAGCGCCGAGTACGTCTCATGGTCCCGCTTG
Source organism: uncultured Acidobacteriaceae bacterium (assembly GCA_903842845.1). Classification (GTDB taxonomy): domain Bacteria; phylum Acidobacteriota; class Terriglobia; order Terriglobales; family Acidobacteriaceae; genus CAIMNN01. Next base: position 1,629 of record CAIMNN010000464.1, read on the forward strand.
TGGATGGATTCAAATTGCGCAATCAGCACTTCCACTTGCTTGCTCAGCTCCGGTGAAGACGCCAGCACCTTACGCACTTCGTCCAGCGCCGCCGCGGTATCGGCCGCGTCCTTCTCCGCGCTCGCTATCGGTGCCGCGTCCTGCAACACCACCGAGTCGCCGTAGTGCTTCTTCATCCGTTCAAACGCGCTCTCCGCCTCCTGCATCTTCAGTGCGGCAGGGAACAGCGAGGCCGATATCTCGCTCATCCGGTTGTGTGTCGTCGTCGCAGTGAACTGCACCATCGCCACTTGCAACAGATAGCCGCACGCCAGCAGTGCAAGTATGCTCAAAATCCGCGTTTTGATCTTCATCTCTCGGAACATGGCTTCACCTGACTGTTAGAACTTTGACGCCATCGTGCGCGGTTGCCTTGTTGATGTACCCGATCGCGCCGGTCGTGTGCGCAACATAATCAACCATCGCCGCTTCCGTATCAAGCGACTTCGGCATTGACGCCTGACCTGAGAACACCAGGCTCCGCCAGCCTGCGCGAAATGCCGTGTCGTTCTTGCCGATAAAATCCGCCAGGAACGAGTCATGCGCCGCGCCGCCCTTCAACAACACCGGCGTCACATGCGACCCGTCCTTCAAGCTCGTCGCCGCACCGTTGAACACATCCCTCAGGTCGCCCTTCGATATATCCGCTGACTTCACGCTCGGGTTCGCGATCACAATCACCTGCGCCCGCACTTGCGCGCCGAACACCATCACGGCGGCCAGAAACAGTGAAACTCTCAACACGTTTTTCATCTCGTTTCCCCCCTTCTCTCCGCCTTAGAAGCTCACGCCAATCTTGAACAGCGTCAACTTGAAGTTCGTTGTCATGCCATTCAAATTCATATTCGTATCCAGGTTTCTGCCGTCGCCCTGGATAAAGTGCTCCTCCACCTTCGTGTAAAGAAACGAGTTGAAGTCGTAACGTCCGTTCAATGCAAAGTCCTTCTGATACCGCCCCGGGCCCGGTGAGATGCGCCGATCAAAAAACTGGCTCTCGTAGGCCCCAGCCGTTAATTTGTTTGACAATTTGTAGCTGAACATCCCGTACCACGCGCGCTGGTCGCTTTTCACAAGCTGCGGAATCGGGCCTGTCAACTCACTGTTTAACAGGATGGGAACAGTGACTGGCAGCCTGCTGTACTCGGCCGCAAACATCATCTTGTTCTTCTCGTACAGCCCAAAGTAGTTGTATAGGTTCAAGGGCTTCACGGTGAAAGTGCCGGTGAGCGGAATGCTGATTCCTTCGTACATATAAGTTGAAGTCACAGCTCCTGTCCACTGCTCGTCCTTAGTATCCGATGCGCCGACCATCAAACCGCTGATCGGCGTCTTCCAGTGCAGCGCGCCGCCCATCGTCACGCCGCTGATTCCGTTCGGCAATATCAGGCCACCTTCGTTCATGTCCAGAAAATACCCATCATCGCCGGCCAGCACGCGCTCACCGCCAAAGCCGCGATACTCCAGCTTGCCGCCGCTCGCGCCCAGCTTGATGGTGCCGTAGACTACGCCGCCGTAATGCGCCAAAAGTGAGTTGCGGCTCTCAATCGGATACACGCTCTGCGGCAACAGCACCCAAATAAACCCCGGGTCAATATCCTGCACCTCGTTGAACAACCCAGTCGGCGTCTTCACCTTGCCAAAGCGCACACCAAACTCGTCGCTCGCCTTATAATCGGCCGCTGCCCAATCAAGAGTTATCGCATTGCCAAGGTTGCCCAGCAACCCATAACGCGCCTGCACGCCCACGCGCAACTTCGGCATTGGCTGCGAGGTCACATTCACCACAGCCTCGCTCCACGCCGGGCTTCCGTTGCTTGAGCTCGTCGTCAACACGTTGTTCGCACTCGAGTACAAAAAACCCTGCGTCGCATATCCGTGTATCTGGATGTTCAGGTCTTCCAGGCTCTGCCCCGCAGCCGCCACTGCCCACATAGCCGCCATAAAAACGCAGACCAGTAATCTCTTCATCACATGCCTCCAAGTGCACTTCCCGGGAATTTGGGTTAACACACTCTACATCGGCGGCAATCTGTCAATCGTGAACGAATCCAACTCCCACCGCGCCGCACAACACTCCGCACTCGTCCCGTTCTGGGCGTTCTGCGCCGCACAAATTTCAAAATGGGTGTGATAAAAAGTTATGCCTAAATGTAATTAAGAATTTTTGATGTAAAAAACTCTCGCCTAATAACAAGCCTCCACACCTGCGGAGGCTTGTTCGGTCATAAGCGTAAATTAGTGCACGCCCGGCGGCGGAGCCTTGCTCAGATCATTCTTCTTGAACGTCCACACTAGCACCGCGCACACAATCGACAGCAGCGCAACCCATCGAAACACCACCACAAACGAACTCAACAGCGCCTGTTGTTGCAGCATCATGTACATCATCGCCATGCCGCCTTCGCCGCCATTCGCCGTCCCCATCTTTTGCCCTGCGTAAGCGCTCAAACCGTGCAACGCCTGCTGTACCTTTCCGCTCGTTCCCGTCAGACTCGCGCCGATCTGCGTCTGGTAAAACGCCTGCCGCCGTTCCAGCATCGTCTGCACCGCGCTGATGCCAACCGACCCGCCGATGTTCCTCATCAAATTGAATATGCCCGTGGCATTCCCCATCTCTGAGTTCTTCAGCGTCGTATAACTTATCGTCGACATCGGCACAAACACAAAGCTCATCGCAAAGCCGCTCACCACAATCGGTATCAGCATCGTCGTCGGCCCAATTCCCAAATTGCTTCGCCCAAAATAAACTGCGCAAAAGAAGAACAGCAAAAATCCAAACGTCAGCAGCTTCCTTGAGTCGACCTTGTTCCCGATAATGCCCACTATCGGCATCGCGCAGATGGCTCCTATCCCGCGCGGCCCCACAACCCATCCCGCCGTATACGCCGTGTACCCCATCACCTCTTGAAAATAAAGCGGCAGCAGCGTTATCGTCGCATACACCGTCACGCCCAGCAGCCACATCAACATGCAACCAGTTCGAAAGTTGTGGTCCTTCAAAATTCTTAAATTCACCAGCGAGTCAGTCCGCGTCCACGAGCGGTAGATCCACAGCCCCAGCGCCGCTATCAGCACCACTACCGCGTAGCGTATCCACATCGCGCCGAACCAATCGTCTTCCTGACCCTTGTCCAGCACAATCTGTAGCGTCGCCGTCCACACCGCCAGCAATCCAAATCCGATGTTGTCAAACTTGCCGACCTTCGCGTTCCGCACATACGACGGGTCATGCACAAACCGGCTTATCAATATCACTGACAAAATGCCTATCGGAATATTGATGTAAAACGCATACCGCCAGCTGTATGTATCCGTCAGCCAACCGCCAAACGTTGGCCCCAGCACCGGAGCAACAACAATGCCAAATGCAAACGCAGCCATCGCAGCCGCGCGCCTCGCCGGCGGAAAACTCTCCATCAATATCGATTGGCTCAGCGGCTGCAACGCGCCGCCACCCGCGCCCTGAAACACTCTCGCCAGCAGCAGGAACCACAACGTCGGCGCAGCCCCGCACATCAAACTTGAAAATGTAAATATAATCACGCAGACTATCAAAAATTTCTTCCGTCCAAACCTTAGCGCAAACCAGTTCGACGCCGGCAATATCACCGCATTCGCCACCAGGTAGCTGGTCAGAACCCACGTCGCCTCGCTCACTGAAGCGCTCATGCTGCCGGCAATATTCCTCAGCGCCACCGACGCAATCGAAGTGTCCAGCACCTCCATAAACGTCGCGCTCATAACCGCCACGGCTATCAGCCACGGGTTCACGCCTTCAGTCAGTGGGTACTTTGCCCGCTTTGCCGCCGATATCATGCTGCCAAACTCACCCCTCCATTGAGGTTACAACAATCCTTTGGATGCATTCTGTGCCCAGTCGGTTCAAACTCATAAGCTTATATTGAGTCAATCACATAAATTTGACAATAAGTCACTCATATGCGACACTGGAAAAGTCAACAAATCTCTTTCGTTTCAACAAGGAATCCACTATGGCTAAAATCATCGGAATCGACCTCGGTACCACAAACAGTTGCGTCGCAGTACTCGAAGGCGGAGAGCCTAAAGTCATCCCCAACGAAGAGGGCGCGCGCACCACACCCTCCATCGTTGCCTTCTCCAAAACCGGCGAGCGCCTCGTCGGCCAGGTCGCCAAGCGCCAGGCCATCACCAACCCGGAGAACACAATCTTCTCCATCAAGCGCTTCATGGGCCGCCGCTTCAACGAAGTCAACGACGAAATGAAGATGGTCCCCTACAAGGTCATCCAGAAGGGCGATCACATCGACATCGTCGCCCAGGGCAAGGAGTACACTCCCCCCGAGATCTCCGCCATGATTCTCCAAAAGCTCAAGGCCTCCGCCGAAGCCTATCTCGGCGAGACCGTCACCGAAGCCGTCATCACCGTCCCCGCGTACTTTAACGACGCCCAGCGCCAGGC
>CAIMNN010000465.1 GCA_903842845.1 uncultured Acidobacteriaceae bacterium
AAGGCCAACACCAAAACAACCGTCACCTATATACAGGCGATTGACGCCGACAAAGCCGATCCGATGCTGGCCACCGCGCTCGAGCCCGGCGACTCCGGCCTTCAGTTCGCACCTGACGGAAAAAGCATTCTCTTTCTCTCCGGCCGCGGCAACGGCACGCAGATCTGGCGCGCGGAGTTTGACCCGGCGACGGGCAAGACGACGAACCCGACAAAGCTGACCGCAATCGCCACCGAAGCCGACAACGCGCAGTGGTCGCCTGATGCGAAGACCATCATCTTTACTTCGTCGGTCTACCCCGATTGCGCGGCCATCACCACCGCCGACCAGAAGACCGGCGACCAATGCAACAGCGACCGCGACCTGGCCGCAGCAACATCCAAAGTCAAAGCGCAGATCTTCGACCATCTGCTCTATCGCCACTGGAACCACTACACCGGCACCAAGCGCAGCCACTTGTTTGAACTCAACATCGCCACCGGCACTCTGCGCGACCTCAACCCGAACGACACGCACGACACGCCGCCCTTCTCGCTCGAAGGCGGTGGCGGATACGCAATCGCACCCGACTCGAAGGAACTGGCATTCACCGAAAATCTCAGCGACCAGCCGGCAACCTCAACCAGCGCAAGCATCTTCACCCTCGACCTGACCAACCCAACGGCGAAGCCCGTGAAGGTGAGCACCAGCGCGGGTGGCAACTTCAACCCGGCGTATTCGCCCGATGGAAAATATCTCGCGTGGCGCTCGCAAGCCCGCGCCGGCTACGAGAGCGACAAGTTCCGCCTGATGCTCTATGACCGCACAACGAAGACAGAGAAAAATCTTCTGCCTAAGCTTGATAACTGGGTGGATGAGTTTGCTTGGGCTTCAAACTCTAAAGCAATCTACGTGCTTTCCGGCGAGAAGGGCGTCGAGCCTCTTTTCATCGTCAGCCTGCAAGGGCAAATGGTAAAGCTGAGTGATAAAGGCGTATCAGGCAGTTTGCTCGTACTTAACTCCGGTAACGGGTTGATTGTGTCCAATATGACAGTCGCAAGGCCGAGTGAAGTGCAACTTCTGAAAGTTTTTGGCGACCCACTCACATCATGCACCAGCGGAGAGTGTGTGGGCGGTGGAGTTGGTGTGACACCTCTCACCCACCTCAACGATTCCCTTCTCTCGCAACTCGACCTCGCACCACTTGAAGATTTCTGGTTCACCGCCTCCGATAAAACTAAAGTCGAAGGCTTCATCGTCAAGCCACCTGCGTTCGATCCCGCGAAAAAATATCCCGTCAAATTTTTAATCCACGGCGGGCCGCAGGGATTCTGGGGTGACGACTGGAGCTACCGCTGGAACGCCGAGCTCTTCGCCGCAAACGGTTACGTTGTAGTCATGGTCAACATGCGCGCCTCAACCGGCTACGGGCAGGCTTTTGTGGATGCCGTGAACGGCAACTGGGGTGGGCGGCCCTATCAAGATCTCATGGAAGGGCTCGATTACGCCGAAGGGCACTTCCCGTTCATCGACAAGCAGCGCGAGTGCGCGCTCGGCGCAAGCTACGGCGGATACATGGCCAACTGGGTGCTCGGCCATACCAATAGATTTAAGTGCATCGTCACGCACGACGGCATGTACAACGCCGAGTCGGCCTACGGCTCCACAGAAGAAATGTGGTTCAACACCTGGGAGTTCAAGGGCAACCCGTGGGATTACTACGGCAAACCCGACAGCGAGAACCCGTTCCGCAAGTGGTCGCCGTCGCTCTCGGTGAAGAACTTCAAAACGCCTACGCTCGTCATCCACGGCCAGCTTGATTACCGCCTCGACGTCAGTGAAGGCTTCCAACTCTTCACCGCGTTGCAGATGCGCGGCGTCCCCAGCAAGATGCTGTACTTCCCCGACGAGGGCCATTGGGTTCTGAAGCCGCAGAACTCGCAGCTGTGGTGGAAGACGGTTAATGATTGGGTGGATGAGTGGACGAAATGAGGGCTTAGGGCTTAGGGCTTAGGGCTTAGGGCTTAGAATTGGAACGCTTAACGCCCTGTAATGCTTGCATGCGTGGAGGATAATTTTGGCTGATTCCTATCAGGATCTTATTGTATGGAAGACTGCGATGCGACTCTGCGTTGAGGTTTATCAATTGACAGCAGCTTTTCCGGATGCGGAGAAATTCGGGCTCACGAACCAACTCCGCCGAGCTGCCGTTTCCATTCCTAGTAACATAGCCGAGGGATATGGACGAATGACTAAAGGTGAATATAAGCAATTTCTCGGCATGGCACGTGGGTCTACATTTGAGCTACAAACTCAACTGAAGATATCTGCTGACCTGAAATTTGGAGATGACCGTTTGCGTCAAACCGCTTTGGCAACAAGCGATGAAATCAGCAAAATGCTCTATGCGATTCTTAAAAAGCTCAATGCATGATTGCTTTTCTGAGCCCTAAGCCCTAAGCCCTAAAATTATTTTCCCGCCGACGTCACAATCCCGCCGCTCTCACTACTTATGAACGTGCGGCAGGTATGCCCTGCGCACAAACTCTGAACCCCAGGAGCTCACCCATGAAAAAGTTTTTGTTCATCGCCCTGGCCGCCGCCGCGCTCATCTTCGGCGCCGTCGCCAACGCGCAGACCCAGATCAACCAGGCGAACATCAGCTCGTTTCCGGTTGTCATCACCAAGCCCGGCTCGTACATCCTGACCAGCAACCTGAACGTGACCAGCACCACATCCAACGCCATCAACATACAGGCGTCGAATGTCACACTGAACCTGAATGGGTTTTCCATCACCGGGCCGAACAGCTGTAACGCAACATCCTGCTCCGGCAACGTCTCAGGCTATGGCATCTACGCTTCCTCCGCATACACCGGCACCACCGTGGAGAATGGCGCAGTCAGCGGCTTCTATTTCGACGTTCTGCTTTTTAACGGAAACATCCACGACCTTGCCCTCTCTTCAAGCATTATCTGCCTGTATGCGTTCAACTCCACGATACGGCATAATCTGGTCACCTATTGCCCAACGTATGGAGTTTACACGCAGTTCAGCACCGTCACCGAGAACAGCTTTACGCTGAACGGAACCGGCCTCTATGCCGTCAACAGCAGCGTCTTCAACAACTCCGCCGCCAACAACACCTATGGGATTGCCCTTTCAAGCGGCGTGGCAGGCGCCAACATCAGCGCTAGCAACACAGCGCCTTCGAACGCCGACCTCAATCTGGCGAACAACGCCTTGTCAACCAAAACCAACGCCTGCAGCAGCGGCGCCTGCTGAAGTTTCAAAAATATAAAGGCCGCATTCATCCAGATGCGGCCTTTTCATTGCTAAAAAATTGGCCGCTCGCTGTCACAATCCCGCCGCCCTTACTACTTAGTTGACGTGCAGCGGTTTTTCCGAGCGCACGCAAGTTGCCCCCGAATTCAAGGAGTCGTCATGAAAAAGTTTTTGCTCATCGCTGTGGCCGCCGCTGCGCTCATTTTCGGCGCAATCGCCAATGCCCAAACTCAGATCAACCAGACCGGCATCAGCTCGTTCCCATACACCATCACCAAGTCCGGTTCATACATCCTGACCAGCAACATCAATGCCGGTACGGCAGCCTACGCCTTCGTTGTGCAGGCTAACAACGTCACCCTCAACCTCAACGGCTTTACCCTCAGCGGCGCGGTTGTTTGCAGTTCGAGCTCCTGCAATACCAACAACAATACGTTTGGAATCTACACCTGGAATGGGTATTCCAATACCACCGTCGAGAACGGCACAGTCACGGGCTTCAACAATGCAGTCAACATCTATCAGGGCACAGTTCACGACCTCACTGTCACATCGTCGTACGATTGCATCGCAGGCTATTACGTAAACATCCACAACAACTTCACTAATAACTGCGTCAATGTGGGCATTATCGACTCGTTCGGCACCATCAAGGACAACACCGTCGTCAATGGGACCACTTTCGGCATATTCGGCAATAGTGCAACCATCGTCAACAACAATGTCGCCCATTACATCGACTATGGCATCTATGCTGAGACAGGCATTGTGCAGGGCAACTCGACCATGTACAACGGCACTGATCTCACGCTGCTTTATTACGCAGTCTCCACTGCCAACGCCTGCACCTCTGGCGCTTGCTAAGGACTTTGATGCAGCACAGGCCGCATCCTTCAGTGGTGCGGCTGTTTTATTTATAAAAATTTGTCCTCACTGCTGTCACATTCACGCCTCAGGAGCTACTTGATATAGGTGCTGTGCCTTTCGTCGGTGCACAAAGGCCCGCCCCCAAAGGAGCCAATATGAAAAAGTTCTTCCTCACCCTTGCAGTTGTCGTCGCAGCGCTGTGCTGTCAGCAGCTTGCCGCTCAAACCCAGATCAACCAGGCCAGCATCCCGATGTTCATCAACCAGCCAGGTTCTTACATTCTCACAAGCAATCTGAATCTGGCGAGCAATAGCGGTTCTACTGCCATTTGGGTGAATGCACCAAATGTAACCATCAATCTGAATGGATACACCATTACTGGGCCTTGCCCCGCTGGTGGATGTAATGCAGGCACTGTAGGCATCTACTCGCCAGCCTATAACGAAACGACTGTTGAAAATGGACAAGTGACCGGTTTTGGTTACAACATCTATATTCAATCAGGCGATATACATGACATGAAAGTCACATACGGAAATTATTGCATTTACACATTCAATACGATTATCCGCCATAACCTTGTTGCCAATTGCGGCGAGTATGGCATCTATGCACAAAACAGCACTATCAGCGACAACATCGTGAACGGGGCGACATATGCAGGAATCCTTGGTTATTACTCGTCCATATCCAACAACACTGTGAACAATAATTCGAGCATTGGCATTCAAGCGGTCGGTGGGTTGTTGAGTGGGAACACCGCAATGCACAACGCAGCGAATTCCGACTTCTCGATGAGCGGCAATGCGGTGAGCGCGAAAAATAACGCTTCCACGAACGGTGTCTACTGAAGATTGCCAAAGCTGAAAGGCCGCACCCATCCGTGTGCGGCCTTTGTGCTGCTAAAAATATTCTTCATTACTGCTGTCACAATCCCAAGTGTGCAAACCACTAGTTAGAGGTGCTGCGAAATCATTTCTCGGTGCACATAGCGACAACCCCAAAGGAATCAATATGAAAAAGGTATTCCTCGCCC
>CAIMNN010000466.1 GCA_903842845.1 uncultured Acidobacteriaceae bacterium
ATCTGCGTGGCCTTGCTCGGCAGCGATGTGGTACCAAGCCGCCCCTTTTGTGTAGTTCTTCCTCACGCCAAGACCGAGGAAATAAAGTCCGCCGAGTTCTGCTTGCGCACGAACGTATCCGTGCCCAGCTGCCCTACGCAACCAACTAGCCGCTTCTGCGTAGTCCTGGGGCACACCTTTGCCCTCCCGGTAGAGCCAGCTGAGTCTGGATTGTGCATCAGCATAACCTTGCTCTGCAGCCTTGCGAATCCAGGCCGCCGCTTCGGCGTAGTCTTGGGGCACGCCGTTGCCTTCGCGGTAAAGCTCGCCGAGGTTGAACTGTGCAGCGGGATCACCCTGCTCCGCCGCCCTGCGGTACCAAATTACCGCTCCTGCGAAATTCAGCCGTACCCCTTGGCCATGGCTGTAAAGCGTGCCGAGGTTGACTTGGGCATGGGCATCGCCCTGCTCTGCAGCCTTGCGGTACCAGGTCGCTGCTGTTGTGTAATTCTGCGGCACGCCATTGCCCTGGGCATAGAGTAAGCCGAGGTTGAATTGCCCATGGACATCGCGTTGCTCTGCCGCCTTTTGGTACCAGGCCGCCGCTTGTACGTAGTCCAGTTGAACGCCTTGCCCTTGGGTGTAGAGTGCGCCGAGGTTGGACTGTGCGTGGGCATCGCCCTGTTTTGCTGCCTTGAGATACCACGCTGCCGCTTTTCTAAAGTTCTGGGGGACGCCCTGACCTTGGGCGCAAAGAAAGCCGAGGGTTAACTGTGCACTCGCATTGCCTTGCCTTGCTGCTTTGAGAGCCCATGCCGCCGCCTTTGTGAAGTCCTGGGGAACACCTTTGCCTTCGGCGTAGAGCCCTCCAATGAAGAGTTGGGCATCAGCGTCGCCAGCTTTTGCCTTGGCCAGCAGATCTCGGTCTATCATTGCGCCACCCTTTCGTCTCCAGTTGCCTCACAAGCAAACTGGCCGGAGGACATACAGCCAGCTGATGCCGCTGCCCAAATTGCGTCGAGCCATTTTACTGCAAGAATACGCCCCGCTCGTTCAGCGTTGATCAGACGGAGAATTAGGTAGTTGGCCTTGTCCAGATTTAAAGTTCGCCCCGCTTTTAGGACTCACTCCATTCTGTAACCAAACGAGTATTGTCGCCGCCCAAACCCAAAGCCTCGATTCACAACGAGCGACATTGGGCATAAAATGAAGAATGGCTGAAAAGAACTTTGCTGTCGTTGCCCACCTTCCGGCTGCGGTCGAAATCACTAAAAGAACAAGCCAAAACTCTTTGACCATTGAGATCAAGGACGGCTCAAAGAAGATAGGCACACTCGTTGTCGGGCGCGGAACCGTCGAGTGGTGGCCGGAGAGCAACAAGATAAATGCGCATCGTGGAAATTGGTACCAGTTCGCGGAAGTGATGGCCACCCTGTCCCAAAAGAGATCGACGCGAAAGCCAAACTGAGCCGCCGATCGCTCGAAATCAGGACGGGCGACACGCGCTAGGTTCTTTGTTTCGGAGTGCCTGGTCTTTTTCCAGCCTCGTGCGCTACGCTTGAGCAACTGGCCGCCCAAGGACGTTCCATTGCGGTAGATTGCGAATTATGCGAGAGCACCCGACGCCCCACTGCTCCCCGAACTGTCGCGGTCTACCCTGATCCTGCGGGTAAGCAAGAGGTGCAGAGGTAGAACTATATGCCGCACCGGCACACCATCGTAGCGCACGGTCGACTAGCAAAGCGCGAACTGCGGCTGGTGGCCGCACGGGAACGGCGGCACGGGCGCCAGATCATGACGTTCGAGCAGTTGGCGGCAAGGCTTGCAGGTGGATTTTCAAGTCCGGTCGATATGGAAAGCCTCCGGGCAGCCATCCAAGTGGCGTTACCCTTAACGGCGCTAGGTGAGCTCGACAGCATCAAGCTGCTGCCCGGTATGGTCGACGCAGCCGCAGATACGCTGCACAAGGCGTGGCGCGCAGGAATCAATCTCCAGACGCGAGCCGGCGATCATCCCCGCCTCCTATCAATCGCCCGCCTTGAAGAAGCGGTCCTAGCGCAACTGCCGCCATGCAAGATGCGACCGCCGGACCTCGCAACGGCCGCTTTGTCGCGACTCAATTACGCTGAAGCGCTGCTCGGTCCGGTTGACATTGTTGGCATCACTGAAATGTCGCCCTGCTGGCGTCCGCTATTGAAGGCCTTGGCGGAACTCACGCCGGTTCGATGGATCGCAGGCCCTAGGTCGATCCCAGCCTGGCTCGACGGAAGCAGCATTGAGATCGAACGTTCCGAACCGGAAAACCCCGATATCACTGCCATCAGCGCATCGACGAGCTATCACGAGGCCGTCGAGGCCGTCCGTTGGGCGCGCGAACTTGTAGCCTCCTGTACAGCGGAGCCTGCGGAAATAGCCATCGCTTCGACCATGCCGGCGGAGTTTGACGACCACTTCCTCTCCCTCCGTTCCGACGCTAACTTTGACCTGTATTTCGTACACGGTGTCAGCGTAACGACCACACGGGAAGGGCAAGCAGCGGCAGCTCTTGCCGATATCCTCATGCGGGGTGTTTCCCAAACCAGGATTCGGCGGCTCGCCACGCTTCTCAGCGCCGAGCCCGGCCCGTTTCATGCTCTTCCTTCCGGCTGGACACAGGTCCTGCCCGCCGATGCGCCGCTTACCACGACCGA
>CAIMNN010000467.1 GCA_903842845.1 uncultured Acidobacteriaceae bacterium
GTACTTGAGCACCAATTTGGATTGGTTTGTGATTTGCTGCGGATTGGTTGCAAGGCGTCGCGATCTTCAGGCGGAACATACTGCTCGAAGACGTTGTAGTAGGCGAGCCAGCAATCAACCTGACCAAAGGCCTTGGATGCGAAATCCTGCTCGCACTGCGTCACTAACCAGTCGCCGGGGCGGTTTGGATTTTGGCCGAGCGCCGCACCCTCATAGAGAAAAAGCAAAGCCGTGTCGTTGTAATATTTCACACGCTCCGAGTCCAGCTTCCACAACACTCCGCCCGCAGGGTTGACCATATCCGCATTCCACTGCGCGGCCGATGCGCCACGGAACATTTTTTCTGCGTTGTCAATCGCCCAGCCAGGGAAGGTCATGTAATTGAATCCTGGCGGCAACTGAATGTTCAGTATCGCCGGGCTCTGGCTGGCATCCCAGCGGAGAGTGGCGATCAACTGGTCGAAACTGGGGTTCGTGCATGTGATGCTCTGATAGCCGTACTTCACGTTCATGCCGTACTCCAGCTCCTGCGCACCGTTGCCGACGTCGGGTGCGTAGATGAACGCATAAGCTATCTGGTCAGCTGGTGAAGAACTGCTGCATCCGCCCAGCCCGATGGCGCAACCAATATCATCGATCGCTCCTGCCACCGCGTCACCGAGATCGGCGAGGAACTCGACGATTGCGCCGCCAATATCACCAAGCAGTGCGATGATCTCCTTCGCCAGGTCGCAAAGTTGTCCGCCTGCGCCACCGGTGAGAACGTCAAGAACGATGCACGGCGCATTCTCTTTGGCAAACTCGAAGACCGCGCCGACGATTGCGTCGAAGTCACCGCTGGAAAATGCCGCAAACAGGTCTGATACCCATCCCGCCTGCTCGCCGTTCAACCCGCCGCTCTCAGCGCAACTCGTCGAGTCGATGCCGGGGTCTGCCAGGCACTTCAACATCGGGTCAACCTGCGAGCCGGTGGGAATGCTGTCACTGACCGTGGCGTTGGCAATCGTGAACACATCGTCTATCAGCGCGATGGTTGTGTCCTGTGCCTGCGCACGTGGTGCGGCGAAAAGGCCGAACGCGAACAGAAGTGCGCAGAGAAGCCAATATTTCGTTCTCATTTCACACCTCCCCTTCGTGTGCCCAGCGTGCGCGTTGGCGCAGGCTGAAGCGTGGTCAGCGCGCCACTCTTAGCGCGCGCCTTCTGAGAGAGATATTGCTTCAGGTCCCCTACAGTAACCTGCTTGCCGCTCGGTGAAACCAAAACCTTTTTCTCATTGCCGGGATTCGAGAGCAGGTCCTTCCAATAGACTTTGTCGGTTGTGTTCCGGGTGATGGGAATCTGCTGGCCGGTTGCCGGCTGCCTCATCTCATCAAAAGTTCGTCCGACATGTTGCTCAAAGAATGGTTCGAGCGCGCGCAGTTGCGCCACGGTGACGTGCCGGCCGGATGGCAGTTGCACTGTGTCGCTCGCGGGCCGGGTCTTGATGGCGTTAAGCAGCTCATTGCGATTGCTCACCATGACTCCTGCTGTTGCCGGGCGCAGCTCGAATGCCGGCCTCGGTGCGGGAGCAGCTTTTGCAGCTCTTATCTTCTGCGCGGCCAGGTCCCAGCGCCGAAGCTCGCCGACGCTCATCTGCTTGTTGTTCCGCAGTTGAACCATCTGCGTGTCCGGGTAATTGGCAAGCGATTGGACCGTCATGCCTTGCTTCAATTGAACGATCTGCGCTGTGCCTTGTGCTTGTGAGGATTGAATGCCGATAACGACAACTGGTAGAAGAAGTGCGAGTATGAAAAGCCGCTTCATAGTCCCCTCCTGCAGGAAATGAATGATTGGCCTGAATTAACTTCGCAATCAATATATGCCTGTCGGCTTGGCATGAGGAGAAAATCTATCACTTTCTTCAGTCCGAAAAATTCACCCGCATGATTGCCGAGCGCGCAGAACTGCCTATTCAAAACGCTTGACTATCAAGCACAATATAGATGCAGTTATGGAGGATGAAGTGAGGGGAAGCTGGCGCACACAAATTGTTGCTTTAGCGATGGTCATCATTGGCCTGAGCTGCGGACGGGCACAAACCAGGCTTGCACAGGTTGAGCTAAGTCCATACGGAGTAATGACTCATGGCGAGCTTGAAGTCATGCATCCGATTCCTGACCCTCCTCCAAAATACAAGGGATACATGACCGCAGGTCCGCCCAGCGGGATTGCATGGAGAGGTGTGGGGACGCTGGCCATTGATGCAACCGGCCGTATATATGTCGGTCTACCGATTTGGGCATCGGGCTATGCACCGAAAAATGCGGCGCGGGGTACAGGCGACAAGTTACGTGTCGTTGTGTTCAATAGCAACGCCGCTTTCAAGCTTGACCGCACCATGGACTTCCCGACCAAATCCCTGCTCCGCCTGGAGATGCATCTTGCAGAAGATGGAACCCTGCTGGTTTTCGCGGGGGACAAATTGATGCGTATCGGTGCGGATGGAAAGATGACAGCCAGCCTCGACGTGCCAAATGAAGAAAAAGAGTATGAACTGTGGAGCGTAGACAGTTCGACTACCGGGCGTACACTTCGGATTCGTCTCAACAACCAACACACAATCGTGGTGGACGCGAAGACTCTTTCCGTGTTGAAGCAATGTAATGAGTCAAACGACGCCAACGACAC
>CAIMNN010000468.1 GCA_903842845.1 uncultured Acidobacteriaceae bacterium
ATGAGGGCGAAGTGCGGCTCGAGTTCAAGGACCAGCAGTCGGCGGGGCAGATGCGGCCCGAGGATACAGACTCAGAGTATCGCTACCGTTATGTGTTGATGCCGATGCGGATCTGATTTTATATTGTGAGAAATTCAAAAACAAAGACAAGCCCGGGGAGAAATCCTCAGGCTTGTTGTTTAGCTTAGAGGGTTGCTCACTTGAAATGAAACCAAGTTCACATATTAGTACTGACGCTAACTTTCGATTGTGAGCGCATTCATGCGCGTGTTACATTTAGCTTCTTTGAAAGTAGGAGACGCGATGAAGATCAAGTTGATGATTTTGGTTGTGGGCCTTTGCGCGGTGTCGATGATGCAGGCGCAGGCGACGAAGACCATTATGGACGCGCGGCACGGTTGCAAGGTTGCGATACCGGGCGCGTGGAAGACGAATAGTATTCTGACGTCGGGGAACGCGGTGGACAACTCAATAGATGCAGGTGTTGCCGCAGGTGCGCCGGGGCAGACGTTAGCGCAAGTGAAAGAAAACCGTGTGAAGTTTTTCAGCGCGGTCTACATATCCTTTAAGTTGACCGAGGACTCTGCTCAGGCTTTTCAGATTGAAGCGTCAAACATGGGCAGTGGACCGAAGGATGGAGTGGTCTATCGCGCGGCTGTGCTGGGGCCGAACGTTTGCATAATTCAGGTGAATTACCACACAGGTGATGCGGGGCCGTCGCGCGCGATTGCGGCGACGCTGGCCGCTGCAAAGTAATGTGCTGTTGAAATGTAAGCAGCTCAGGGTCACTCCTTGGGCTGTTTTGTTTTATGAGTCTCGTTCACGCAACAGCGCAGCAAGCAAGCGAGGCTCCCGTCGTCCATCAAAAACAAGAAGTATGTGCACGAAGGCTTCAGAATAAGAATAGGCGATCCAATAATTGTCTACTACCTTGAATCTAATTTTGTCGGAGGCCAGGAAGTCTCTACGAATTCCCGCAATAGGATATTGAGTTAAAAATTCAAAAGCAAAAGTGAGCTTGTTGAGAATATTCAATGCTGCGGAGTGGTTTCGTTGAAGTAAATAAATATATATGTCATTAATGTCCGCTTTAGCTTCAGGGTGAAGGAAGTACGATCTCATAGCAAAGTGCTTGAACCTTGCTCGGCCTTGCGGATCATCTGACTCATGGTTTCAGGACCGTCGAGCATTTGGACCGAACCACTTTGAGCTTCCTGATAGCGGCGTTGAAGCTTTGCACTGAGCTCATCCAACTCGGGGAGGTAGCCCGTCAAAGCATCCGCAATAAATTCGGATGCGGGACGGCCAGAGCGAGCCTGCCAGGCTTCAACTCTGCGCGCGAGTTCGGGAGACAGTTCAATCTGCATATTCAGAGCGTATGCCGGTCTTTACGCTCTGTCAATGTGGCAATTGCATTACCAGCTCACAGTGACGGTCATGGTCTTCCGGCCGTCGCCGGGGCAACAATACTTAATTTAACTTCCAACCATCTTTCAGATTTTGGCAACTCACCGAAGGCTTGCCCTTCACGCGGCTCACCGAACAATTCACAGCGCCGTTTGGAAGAGGGAGATTGTAGATATCCGCGTGGTCCCACTCGGCGGGCAACAGCGGATTGATGGTGATTGTTTTTGTAGCGGCGTTGATGTCGATGCCGAAGAGGCCGCGCAGTGTTGGCGTGATGACCATGGCGGAGGACCAAAGTTGGTGGCTGGTGCTGCGACCGAAGGGGACGTTGTAGTCTCCGGAGAGAAGTTCGGTGGCTGCGCCGAGGTCGGAGATGCGTGTGAGGTGCGCGTTCTGCATGAGCAGTTGATAGCCTGCCATCGGCTGTCCGCCGCGGTACTCGGCCAGTGCAGCCCAGCCGGTGAAGAGCGGCCAGACGGAGCCCTGGTGATAACTCATGCCGTCGTAGATGGGTTCATCGCTGGCGACATCGCGCAGGCCCCAGTCGGTGTCGAGGGTGTGTCCGGCGAGTTGGGTGAGGCATTCTTTACCGTGTTCGAGGCCTAGCGCGTTTGATTCTTCTGAGTTCTTCGCCGCGTCTTGATTCACACTACTTGGCCACTCGCTCCACCAGGCCATCGCAGGGTAAACAGTGCGCGTGCGGTCGTTGCCTTTTTCGGCGTTATAGCTGAAGGCGTAGCAGCCTTTTTCTTTGTCATAGTACTCGCGCTCGATTGTTGCTTTGATTGCTGTGGCGCGTTTGCGAGCGTCAGTTGCGGCGTCGGGCTTCTTCAGCAGCTCCATCATGTGCGCGTAAGCGACAGAGGCCTGCTGGTCGAGAAGCGCAAGATAAATTTCCTGATGCGGCATTCCGCCGGGCCAGCTCTCAACCCAGCCGGTTCCCTGCGAGTTGTCATAGATACCGTCGCCATCGGTGTCGTGCGTGCGTTCAAAAGTCCAGGCAAGATTGATTGCGGCTTCGTTCTTGCGGAGAAAATCAAGGTCGCCGCTAGCTCGCACATAATCCTCGCTGGCGAGCAGGAAGAGCGGCGTTGCGTCGGCAGCAGCGTACTCGTATGGGAAGCTCTGCCAGTCGATCATCGGCGCGGTTTGCGAGTACTCGTGCATGATTTTGCCGTCGGCGCGCTGGCGTGCGATGAGGAACTCGAGCTCGTCGCGTGAGAGCTTGAAGTCGCCGATGGAGTTAGTGGCGTAGAGCGTGTAGAGCGAGTCGCGGCCGAAGAACCATCCGAAGCCGGGGCGCGCGGAGTCGGCGGACATAAAGTAGCCGGCGACAAGGCCAGTCTCACCAGTGTTGTTATTGGCGGTGGTGAAGGCGTGTGTGCGGAGCTGTTCGACAGAGATTGCAGCCCAAGTGAAAGCTTCGTCGAGTTCCTTGTCGGGCGTCGAGATTGTGGTGAGATGCGCGAGGCGGTTGGTCCACTCGGTGGCGTAGTTGTTGTAGATGGTGGGCAACTGCGCATTGAGGTGTGCGAGTCGCGCGCCGAGATTGGTGAAGGTGGCGTCTTCTTTGGTTGTGCCTACGGCCATCAAAAGCGGGAAGAGTTTTCCGTTGTCGCGCTTGGGATTGATGTGGAGGTGCAGCTCGACGGCGTGAACCTCGGGGCGCTCCTGATAAGGTGCCATGACGCCGGGGGTTGAGCCGGGGATAGTGAGCGCGCCGGTGAGTTCTGGGATGTCAGTGTGCAGTAGGTAGTAGCCGCCGAGCGCTGCTACGGAATCGGGTGCGGAGTTTGACTGGCCAGCCGAGAGAGCACTGTTTGAGATGGAACCAGTTGGCGAGACCCACTCGGCTGAAGGAATTCCGTTGTTGGCGCGCGGCCACATCCAGCGCATCTCAGGGGTGAAGCTGAAGTTGAAGTCTGTGGGATGGAGAGTTTGGAATTCAAAGAGGATTACGGGGCCGGTGGTTGGCTGGTGTGCGCTTGCGGGCTCGTCGAGCGCTGCGGGCGAGAAAATAATTTCGCGTACCGTGAACGCGATGTGCGTGTAAGTAATGATGGTTCGGTCGGCGCGGACCTCGATAGAGGATGCGTGCGCGTTGACGTCGATGGGAACGTTGTAGCCTGCGACGTTAGCAGTGATGCGGAAGTTGGAGAGCAGCTTGATGGGATTGACCCAGGCCTCGAAAGTGCCGTCCTGCTGGCCGACGATGACGCCGCGTTCACCGGCGACGGTGAATGGCTTGAGTGGGTTGGCATCGGCGGTGAGGACAGGGCCGTCAGTGAAGTGGTAAGCGGAGGCGGGCTGCTGCGCTGATAGAGAGAGAGGCAAGGAGAAAAGAGCAAGAAAGATGCAAGAAAAGAAATAACGACTCATCGCTAAACACCCCAAGTAGAAATTTTATCGGATAAGGGGTCTGAATTCACGAGAAAGAAAAACGGCGACCATTGCTGGCCGCCGTTGAATCAAGCTTAAGTTGATCAGAATGTAAAGCGCAGGAAGATGCGCGCGTGGCGCGCTCCACCGACGGTGGGTACTGGGTTTGCGAACGTGTTAGTGCCGTAGCTTCCATAAGCATCGTTCAAGATGCCCGTGATGAGCGTTGCACCTTCGATACCGGCATTGCCGTGATTGAAGATGTTGAAGAACTCGCCACGGACATCAAAGCTGAAGCGTTCAGTGAATTTGAAGGAGCGCTGAATGTTCATATCCCAATCGGTGTAGCCGGGGCTGATGAGGTTGTTGCGGCCCACGGTGTTTGCAGGACGGGTAGCAATCTCCCCAACAATCCAGTGCACTGAGTTCGGGTCAACAGAATGGCAAGGATCATAGGTGTACCAGAAGGTTGGACCCGAGCAGTAATAAGAGCCGGCAGGATCACCGTTCCACGAAGAATCAAAGGCGTAAGTGTTAACTGGCGCCTTTGGATTGCTAACGTAGGGGCGATCATTGCTGATGCCATCACCATTCACGTCATATCCAACTTCAACGTTCATGGGCGAACCGCTCTGGAGTTGTGTGACACCGGCGAAGGTCCAATCATTGACAACCGCGGCAGCAACCTTATTGAAGCCCTGTGCGTGCCATTCTTTCGGAGCCCAGACGTAGGTCAAAACGAAGCGCTGACGGTGGTCATATGCCGAAAGACCCCAATCTGTGCTTCTGCGGGGTGTCGGATACTCACCCGAGGCGTAAGTCGATTGGTTGTTGGTGGTGAAGATCTCCGAGCCGTCATCCAAGGAACGCTGGAAGGTGTATGACAGTCGGAAATCGAACTGACGGCCAACCTTGCGGTCGAGCTCAGCCCACAGGCCGTGATACTGCGACTCAGCCGAGTTATCGCGAAGAATGATACGGCCACGAGAATTAATCTGGCGGTCTCCGGTAAACCAGTCATTCACATAGGGATTGAATTCAGTGGTAGCAAAGAGGTTCTGACCGCGTTCACCCACATAGCTGGTCTGCAGAATGAAGCCTGCAGGCAGTTCCTGCTGGACGCTGAGGTTCCAGTGATAGGTCTTGGGACGCAGCAGATGGTCAACGATGGGCTGTGCGGTGTCATACGGAGATGGCGTATGGTTCAACGTGCTGAACTGCTGAGACCAGTTAGCGGTACCACGAGGATGGCTACCACTGGTTAGGCTAGTGAGGTTAGGTGAAGCAGCATTCGGGGCCGAAGCCTGAAGGTTGTCAATGATGTTGGTGAAAAGAACATCATAGAAGGTGCCAAAACCAGCGCGTACTGTGGTGCTGTAACGGCTGAAGATTTTGGGCGTGTAAGCAAAACCTACACGCGGCGCCCAGTTACCGTAATCCGGTGTTTCCTGGTCTTTACAGGTCACTCCACTTACTGGGAAGCATGCACCATCGGTTATGTCGATGCCAGGGTGAGGTGTGCCATTGGCATTGAAAGGTGCGCCGTTGTACTCATAACGGAAACCGAGGTCGATGCTCAGGTTCTTCCAGATCTTCCAGGTGTCCTGGACGAAGTAGTTCTGCGAGACCAACTGAGGACGGGCGATGGGGCTGCCGTAGTTGATGCTCAGCGATGAATTGCTGCCACCGAAGTCATCAATATAGTTAGCGAGACCGGTATATCCGTTTTTAACGGACGCATAGCCGAGCGAGCCGTAGAAGTTGAAGGGAACCTGGTCGCGAACACGAATGTCTGCAACGTCAAATCCGAACTTCAGGAAGTGCTTCTTCAGGGTCCAAGTAAGAGTGTCCTGAATTTGATAGGTGTTATGGAAGCGGCCCTGCGGCATGCTGGTAGGTATGCCAAATCCGGTCAGATTTGTAATTCCTGTGTTCGGCGTACCAAAAAGAGGATTCGAAATTGTGCTCGCAGGCAAACCGAAGTTGAACCCGATGCGGCCATAGGAGAGACGGAACTCATTCACCAAGTTCGAATTGAATATGTGAGTTTCCACGATGCCGGCATTGTGCGCAGCACCATCCTGGTCGGTATCAAAGCCCGGAAGCTGGCCCGAGAAGTTACCGGTGTCGAAGGGGGTCAAATAAGAAGTGCGAATATAACGCAGGTTGAGCGTGTCTTTCAGACTGATGACGTAGTCGCCCTTGAGGTCTAACTCAGGCGAGTCGCTCTTGTTTGGCAGTTTGCGCTGTGTCGCACCAACCTCGACCGAGCCACGATCCAGACTTGTGTTCGGGTCGATGCCGAGGGCAATGCTGGTCACGCCGCCGATAGCTTGCAGCTCAGCAAGATCACCGACCAGGCCGCCGTAGGCTTCAACGAGGTTACTGACACGTGTATTGGAGGGCAAGCCATTGAGCGTGGCAAAACCGTTAGCGGTGGGAACAAGGAGGGTGGCGAGGTTTGCAGTGGCGCGATAAGCGTCCCACTGATACGAGCCAAAGATGAAGAGCTTATTGCGGATGATTGGACCGCCGATGGAAAAGCCGTAGATGTTTTCACGGTACGGAGCCTTAGAGATGCCACGGAGCACGTTGTAGTGATCGTTGGCGTCGAGACCAGAGTTTTCGGCGCGCTCGTAGATGGAGCCGTGGATCTTGTTTGTGCCGCTCTTGAAGATGAGGTTCGAAACCGAACCAGCGCCATGGCCATACTCGGCGGTGTAGTTGTTCTGGATGACAATGATCTCTTTTTGTGCTTCGACATTCTCAGGCTGGAGGCCTTGACCCATGATGCCAGCATCGTTGTTGTCCTGACCTTCAATGAGGAAGTTGTTGGCGCGGGGACGGCCGCCACCGACTGAAAAGTTGACACCGTTGCTGAAGCCACCCTGCTCGGCGGTTGTAACGCCAGGAAGAGTGATAGCCAATGAATAAGCGCTCAAGCTATTGAGGGGCAAAGTTCCAATTTCACTTTCGCTGAACGTGCCGCTGAGCTGGGCGTTATCTGTATTAAGCAATGTTGCATCAGCACGAACTTCAACCTGCTCTTTAGTGCTGCCGACCTTGAGCTTGATGTTGCTTGTGGTGATGACGGTGGCCGGAACTTCGACGGCTTTCACGAAGCTCTTTTCAAAACCCGCAGCGGAAACATTGACGGAATAAGTGCCGGGAAGAATGAACTCAAAACGGAAAGAACCGTTCGAGATGGTTTCTGCGGTACGGGTTGCGCCCGTTTCAGCGGAGACGATATCGACCTTCGCGCCGACAACAGCAGCTCAGCTGGGATCAGTGATTGTTCCGACGAGCGTTCCGTTGGATGATTGGGCATCCAATAAAACACCGAAGCCAAGAAGCAGTAGAAACACTGCGACTGTATTGAGAATTCGATTCATACTGTCCTCCGAAAAAAATTGAAAAAGTTCTCGCTGAGTAGAAAAATCTTCTACCAACCTGTCTTTCATACTTCTGCGATACATTGTTAGATCGACGCACTAAGTACTGGCTGACAAAAGCAGCGAAGGCCTGTAAGGGCGTAGCTGCTAGAGTTAAAATCTTTCGTCTTTATTGAATTATATTAACACAACTGTAAAATTGGTCTAAAGTGACCTGAGTCACGAATGCTTTCTCAATGTAAAAAGTGATTTTTTGAAACTGTATAAATAAGTAATTAAAACTACTTCGCCATGAAGTCAAATGCGCGGGTGATGTAGCGCTTGAGGTCGCGGCGATGGACTACGGCGTCGAGGAATCCTTTTTCGAGCAGGAACTCGGAGCGCTGGAAGCCCTCGGGGAGCTTTTGGCGGATGGTCTGCTCAATGACGCGCGGGCCGGCGAAGCCGATGAGCGCGCCTGGCTCTGCGATATTGAGGTCGCCGAGCATGGCGAAGCTGGCGGTGACGCCGCC
>CAIMNN010000469.1 GCA_903842845.1 uncultured Acidobacteriaceae bacterium
CGGTCATCTTGGCGCGTACTCGGGCGAGCCCTCTACCATGGCGTTCTCCCAAAAGAATGCGGCTCAATTCCTCGCACACACCGGAGCCTCCTTCCTTGCCCCACCTGCGAAGCGCCCGAACTTTTCCGCTCACGGAAAAGGGTGTGAGGCTCCGATCCTGATCGACGTCTTCTGCCGCACGGATGTCGCGAGCAAGCTCCGCGGGAAGGTCTGGAGATGGAGCCGTATCGCGAACCGACATCCCTGAGCGGCTTTGCTCGAAGCAGTAGATATGCCGTCCAGACGCCAAGGCCAAATCGATACAACCCGCCATGCTGTGCAAGCGATCCAGGGAAGCCTGCATGGGCCTTTCCATGAGCATGGATGCAAGCGAGTATGCCAGCACCGCGGCAATGCAACAGCTTCCCAGGCATCCATAGGCCAGAGCCCATCTTGGGGGCTTGCTTCTCACCAGGTCCGATCCAATAACTCCGAGCCCAATTCCAAGCCCGGGCAAATACCCCAGAGCGACGATTCGCAGCCAGACGAATCCGTCTAGCGGAAAAATTAACGATGAGAGGCATACGGCTCCCATGAGAGCGCTAGCAGCCAACCCGGCGCGGATGAACGTTTGCGCACTGGAAGTGCGGTATTCGCGCTTTTCTGCACGGCGTTTCGATAGGGGCATGACGGTCATGCGTCACCCCCTGCCAGCGAGGGAATCGATCGGAGCGACTCCATCGTGTGGGCGGCCCTGTTCGAACGGTCCTTTGGCGCCATCCCTCCAAGATCGAGAACTCTCGGTTCATCCGCACCGGCAGCGGTGTGGTCCGACCCTTGAGGCAGCGTTGCCAATGCGTCCTCTTGGATCGCGGCCCCTTGGCGAAATGGAGAGCAGAAGCTGAGCATCGTGAACCTCGTCATCATCCCTCCTGAGTCTGTGTCTGCCTTGAGTTATGCATTCCCAATGCCAAACCCGGATGGCCAGTTTTGCCATTTGCCGAAGTCGACGATAGGCACCTCACCCGATCGAATTGAAAAAGAGATGCGTGCGCGATGAACGAAACCGCCAATATCCATAGGCCTACTCCAGATCCGCAGACTGCGCGTGACAGCGGCGCTTCAAACTCGGCGCCAAGATCAGGAACGCACCAGGCAGCCATGACAACCCTCGCGATGGGACAAGTCTGTCACGATCCGAGGACAAGACTGTCGCAGTTCCGCACTTACAAATTCATCAAAAGGGTCAAAAATGCGTCTGCAAGCGCGAGCCTTGTCCCCCGCACTTTTTGAAATTCCGATATCGGGTACCAGCTTGCTCAATTCAGCAATGGCCGTGTACCGCTCCTCGCTGCCTGATGGCTATGTTGCACGTGCAGATCGTCAGGCAGGGCGGGCGACTCCCCATGCTTCCCTTGAAGCCGCCGCCTGTCCTTCGATGCGCAATTCACTTCACAGCCGCCAAGACACCGCGAAGGTTCCGCGATGCCGTCAATACTTGAGTAAGAGACGAATGTTTCTTGCAACCTTGTAGGGAGTATCGCTGCGCGTCTTGCCGCCGTTCTCGAAAACGACCTGATATTGAAGAGATGTCTTTCCAGGCAGCTTCATGAGAGAGTCGAGATTGCTCACCAGCTCATGGTCCTTTGTGTCGGTGATATGCATGAAGTAGTTGTTTCCATCCTGCGCCGAGATGAAGCCAAAGCCCTTTTCCGGAAAGAATGTGTGGAGCATTCCTTCGATCTCGCGATTCCCGCTGCTCATTGATTTTGCTAGTCTGGCCACCGACCCCTTGATATCGGTGATCGGCACCGAAGCCGCCACCGGCAGAGGCTTGTAGGACACTGCTTCCGCTGTGGCTTTGCATGGATCGAAAAAGCGATATCCTATGGAATCTTTTTCGGCCTGGATCGTTGCACCCCAAACCTTCGTGTTGGTGAATTGCGCATCGAACTGAAATGCATACAAGACGGTCGCTACCAGGTCGGCTCCTCCTTTGTTGATGTCGACGTCGCCCTCAATCTCCAGATAGAGAGCCTTGGATGCGACAGTCACATTGCCTCCATTCGAGTCGTTCTTGGCGACAAACTCGCCGCGCTTGGCTGCATCCTTGCAGCGTGAGGTGATCTGGACCCCTACAGACATCAGCTTCGGATAGTGAGGAAACTTGGTAACCACAAAGTCCAATTTGTTGTTGTGGTCCCACTCCTCCTCCTCCTGAACTCTAAATCCGCAGTTTTTGAGGTGCCCTGAAATTGCAACTTGCAAATCCAGACCGGATAATGATCTTGCCATGACTATCTCCTTTGCATTGGTTGGTGTGGTTGACCGTGCTATGGGTGTCTCTACTTCATCGTCGAAACTCATCGTTCCGGGGTTCGCCGCGAGTGTTGCATCTCGAATTCCAGCGATGCGGGAGAGAAGGTGCCGTGTTGTTTTGAATTTCACTGTCGTCCCCCCTGGGCATCTGTTTGCTTGTGGTAATGCATATTCTTGACCAAACTCGGAAGGGCGCCCTAAACGCGCACCTGAAGTGTCGAAGAAGGAAGTGAAGGGGCAGTTATGGAGGGAGAGTTTCCGGCGCCGAGGCAGGATAGTGTTGATAAAGAAGGGACTTGCCAGATTAGCGGCAGTCGGGCCACGCTTTTTGATATACCCTTTCGCGGAGACTCTGACCAAATCATTCTGAGCAAAAGAAAGATCAAAGGCTGCGTTATGGGACAGAATTGTCCCGACAGAAAGACGGCACTGTCGCGGGCGCGGCCTTCTAGCTACAACAAGGGTTGCGTCCAGACGCTGGTGCACGGTCACCATGTAAGCAGCCATGGCACCGGGCCAGCCAGCAGGCACGGTCTGCAGGACCACGTTCGGACAGCTGACCGGTGTTGTCCTTCTCTGCCGTGCGCTCCGACCAGAGTGAGAAGATCAGGTTCAGGCTCTTGCGCCGGCAGGGCAGGAATGCTGTTCCATACCACGGCGCGGGGACATGACGTTCGCGGTTGAAGTCGGCCAGATAGTGCTAGCCAAACTTCCGCAGCTTGAATGGCAAGTGGTTTGTTTTCAATCCAGACATCGCAAAGTCTTCACAACAAGTCTGCAAATTCGAGGCAGGTGGGGATCTCCAGACGCAGCCGTTGTGGCAGGGTTGCTTGATGATCGGTGGGGCGGCTGACACAGTGCGTGCGGATGGAAATGCCCGCTCGCGTGGGCAGCACCACATCGACCAGCGCGATTTGCTCCAACTCGGCGAAGACCTTGCGCGGTTCATCGCCCAGCCAAGCGCGGTTGCACCACAGGCCCAAGTTTTTCCAAATCATGTGAGCCAGAAAGCAAACCAGGACGTGGGCCTGCACGCGTTGCTCTTTCTGGTGCCAGATGGGCCGCATCACCAGGTCGCTCTTGTGCAGACGAAAGGCCTCTTCGGCCTCGGTCAGTTGGATTTACGCGCGCCATAACTCTTCGCCGCTCCAGTCCGTTACATTGCTGCGCAGCAGATAATATCCCTCGCTCAGCACCATCCAATCGCGCCGCTCGTCGCACGATTTGTATAGTGGTTTTCGGGGACGCGAAGATGCTCGGCTGCACGGATGCTGGTGGGCCTCCAGAGGTCAACTGGTGCAAATCATCTTGCCTTGAACTGGGAACGGGGAGCGATCGGCCAATTTGAATCGCTGCGGATCTGGTTAACCATTGTGATAACTATCATTTAGGTTATAGCCTCAATCCGCAAGCGACTTTCTGGCAAACCGAGCGTCCAAAGTGAACGAGGCGTTATGCGAATCGCTTTCCTCCCCTCCTTTCGCATCGCTGCCGGTTTGCTGCTGATCGTCCTGTTGGGTGTGGCCGGATCGCAAGTCCTCCACTGGAGGAATCCTGTCTCTCCCGAGGCGATCCTTGCGCGAGCCGACGAGATGTCGTGGCTCAATAGCTGGATTGCGGCGGAACCCCTTTACCGGCAAGCTGAACTTCAATTCACTCAGAGGCGCCAACTCTCGCAGGCGCTCTATGCGCGCGTCAGCGAAATGCCAGCACACAGCGAGTCGTCAACGAGCGTTCCTGCCCAGATTGCTCTGCTGACACGTGACTTGGCGCTGCCTGAAGCGCAGGTGCCTGAGACCCGGCTTCGCGTTCTGACCATCCTCGGAATGCTCGAAGTGAATTATGACGCCGGGATGGCGCGGAAGACATGGGCTGATGTGCAGGCACTTGCAATCCGCCAACACCATTATCTGTTGGCGTCCAGGGCGATGGGCGAGCAAGGGATCGCCGCCTTTCTGCTCGGCGACATTGCGACAGCGAAGAAGAATGTGGTTAAGGCATGGTTCGTTGCGAAGACCGCCGACCCAGGCGCTCACATTCGATACGCCAGTATGTACGGCGCTGGCCTGGTGGAAATGCGCAAGTACAAGGAGGCGCTTGGACCGCTCGATGAAGCCATCAAGGTTGCCAAGAAGACCCGCGGCGCGGCGTATCCGACGATTGCCATTACGGCCAAGGTCGAGGCCCTTAGCGGCCTTGGGGAGAACAAGGAAGCGCTGGCGCTGGCCAGTGAAGAGATGCAGCGAGTGAGCGACTATCACCTTGCCGGGCATCTCTATGAGCTTTACCAGACCAGGGCTGGCGTCTACGAGAGAATGGACCAATGGGATCAAGCTGTCTCCGACTATAGTCAGGCCGTTCAATACGCCAAACAACTTTCATATTGGCGTGGCTTGACGCAGGCTGACGGCTCACTCGCAACGGCGTACCTTCATCAAGGATCATTGCAGCCGGCATTAACTGCAATCAACGAGGCCATTGCATCCAACGAACAAATCCCCGATGAGCTGTATTTTGTCCCACGCGATCTCGCAATCAAAGCAGAAATCATGGCTCGCCATGGGGACAGCAAGTCCTCAATCATTCTGTACGAGAAGAGCGCCGATATGCTCGACGCACTACTCAGCAG